>JBOFXU010000405.1:0-9132 GCA_051654305.1 Bacteroidales bacterium
AAGCATCGATCAAAGACATCGAAGCTTGAGGCGCTCTTGCAAACTCAATCCCATTCAAAATAGCTTCGCTAAGTGCGTTCATCTGGTAACGAAGCGCTTTGCGTCCTTCTACAATCTTCTCCAAAGAGTCCACTGCAGCCGCATACTGTGCATAGTTGTTGTTCAATGCCCATTTCTTGAATGCTTCCTGTTCTACTTCTTTACGCTCGATCACATCCAGTTTCTGGATTCCACGGTTCATACCGATCGAGTTTTTCCAGTAGTTGCTTGAACGTGCATATTTGCTCGCATACTGAATGTTTACCTTCGGATCTGCCAGCATCTCTTTTAGTAATACATCCTGACGGGCGCCACGCACTTTGATACGCATATCGTTATCCGTTACACGTTCTTCTACCTCCCATGAGGTCATATAACGACTGGTCGATCCCGGGAATCCCATAATCATAGCATAGTCGTTTTCCTGAACTCCCGCCAACGAGATTTTCAAAAACTTCTTCGCTTTCAAAGGTTCATTCTGTGCAGAATAATCTGTCGGATTACCATTTTTATCGGCATACACACGGAACAATGAGAAGTCTCCGGTATGACGAGGCCACATCCAGTTGTCCGTATCAAAACCAAATTTACCAATAGATGATGGTGGTGCACCTACCATACGTACGTCATTGTAAATTTTCTTGTAATACAGGTAATATTTATTCCCGTTGTAGAAAGCTTTGATTTCATTCGTAGTATGTGGAATATCCTCAATTTTACCGCTGGCGATAAATCCTTTGATCAGGCCATTCAGGTAATTCGGAGAAAGGAAATTCATACTGTTCGGATCCTTATCTTTCGCAAGCTCAGCCTTTACAATATCTGTAACATCCACAATTTTATCGATAAACGTTACCGAAAGTCCCGGAGTAGGAACCTCTTCCTGGTAAGACATTGCCCAGAATCCATCTTTCAAATAATCTTTTTCAACTGTACTATGTTGCTGAATAGCACCATACCCACAGTGGTGGTTTGTCAGAATCAATCCATTCGGAGAAATCACCTCACCCGTACATCCGCCACCAAAAATAACGATCGCATCTTTCAGGCTGGTAGAATCGGGATTATATATATCTGCCGCATCCAGCTTCAGCCCCAATTCCTTCATTTTCGCAGCATTCTGCTTGATCTGCGGCAACAACCACATTCCCTCATCTGCTTTCATCGAGGTACAAAGCGTACCCAGTGCAATCAGAGAAAGTAAAAATTTATTCTTCATAATACACAATTTTGTTTTTTGTATAGGAAGTACAAAAATAGGCAATCAGTTGCAAAAAAACGAATGATATACAGCGGTTAGAGAATAAAAATTTTTGTATAACGCGAAAACCTATTACTTTTGCAGAGCGTTTAAGCTTTTAGTTAATTCAAATTGCAAAAAACGTATCTTAAACTTCTCAACCCACATGACGAAAGAAAAATGGATTGGGCATCTGGCAGTGCTGGCTACAGCTATCCTATTCGGACTAAACATTCCGATAGCAAAAAGTCTGATGCCTGAATGGCTCTCGCCGCTTGCCGCTTCTGGCATCAGAATGCTGTTTGCTGCTATTGCCTTCTGGATCACATCACTGTTTTTGCCTACAGAGCCTGTCTCAAAAAAAGATTTGCTCACCCTCTTTGCCGCTTCATTTTTCGGGATTTTCATGAATCAGACAACCTATATTATCGGGTTATCCCAAACATCACCTATTGATTCATCGATCATTGCAACTTCTACTCCTATTCTTGTAATGATTATTTCCTTTTTCGCCCTGAGAGAGCCTATTTCTATGAAAAAGACCCTTGGTGTCTTACTTGGCTTGGGGGGAGCGACTTATCTCATCTACTATTCTCAATCTCATCCTACCGAAACGATCTCTACCCTCAAGGGGAATATTTACTGCTTCATTGGCAGCATTTTATACTCCGTTTATCTGGTAGTCACCCGCACGGTATCTCAGCGTTACTCACCGGTAACACTTATGAAGTGGATGTTTCTCTTTGCTGCCATTTTTATTTTGCCAATCACCTACAAAGAAATAAGCTATTCTGCTGAAATATTATCCCATGCTCCTGCGGAGGTCTACTTTAAACTGGCCTACGTTCTTTTTGGAGCCACATACCTCACCTATATTCTTATTCCTGTGGGACTAAAAAGGATTCGTCCTACCACAGTAGGGATGTACAATTATGTCCAACCATTGGTTGCCTCATTTGTTGCTATTGGTATAGGACAGGATCATTTCAGCATGGATAAACTTTTAGTAGGTATTGTTATTTTCTACGGGGTATATCTCGTTACAATGAGTAAATCCCGTGCCGATTTAGAGCAGCAAACCGGATGCCCGGCAACTGAAAAAATCGCGGTAGGTAATCCGCTTATCAAGTAGTATTACCTTATAATGAAGTGCAAACTCTCTTATTATTTGCAAAATAACACTCTTGCACCTATTTTTATTCGTATTTTTGTTTTCAAATCTCATATATTTTAAAGTAAAGACAATGAACAACGTTGCAACATTGAACAAAGTAGCCGATAACATTCGTATTTTATCTGCTGCCATGGTAGAAAAAGCAAATTCCGGTCACCCAGGTGGTGCTATGGGAGGTGCCGATTTTATTAACGTTCTTTATTCTGAATTTCTTAACTACGATCCTCTTGATCCTCAATGGATCAACCGTGACCGTTTCTTCCTTGATCCGGGCCACATGTCGCCAATGCTTTATTCGACATTAGCTCTTACTGGAAAATATACAATTGAAGAATTAAAGAGCTTCCGTCAATGGGGCAGCCCAACACCCGGTCACCCCGAAGTTGATGTAATGCGTGGAGTAGAAAATACTTCAGGACCTCTGGGACAAGGCCACACTATGGCTGTTGGTGCAGCAATTGCTGAAAGATTCCTTGTTGCTCGTTTTGGCGAGTGGATGGCTCACAAAACATATGCATTTATTTCTGACGGAGGTATTCAGGAAGAGATCTCTCAGGGAGCTGGCCGTCTTGCCGGATACCTTGGGTTGAGCAACCTGATTATGTTCTTCGACAGCAATGACATTCAGTTATCTACAGATACAGATGCTGTTACTACTGAAGATACAGCAATGAAATACCGCGCATGGGGTTGGAATGTTATCGAAATTGACGGTAACGATGCTACGGCTATTCGTCAGGCATTAACAACTGCTCGTGCTGAAGCAAAACGTCCGACACTGATCATTGGTAAAACAATCATGGGTAAAGGATGTCTGAAAGCGGATGGTACTTCTTTCGAACGCCAGTGTGCTACACACGGTCAGCCGTTGTCTGCAGCAGGTGTTTGTTTTGCAGATACAGTTAAAAATCTGGGTGGAAATCCAGAAGATCCATTTGCTATCTTCGCTGAAACTACTGAAGTTTACGAAAAACGCAAACAAGCGCTTATCGCATACACACAGGAGAAAAAAGCTGAGCAGGCAAAATGGGCTGCTGAAAACCCTGAACTTGCAGCAAAACTGGAAGATTTCTTCACAGGAAAAGCTCCTGAAATTGACTACGCTGCTATTGCTCAGAAACCAGACCAGGCAACTCGTGCTGCTTCTGCTGCCGTATTGACAGCTTACAGTGCTCAGGTTGAAAATATGATTGTAGCTTCTGCTGACCTTGCAAACTCAGATAAAACTGACGGATTCCTGAAACACCAGACTGCATTTAAACACCAGGATTTCTCAGGTGCTTTCCTTCACGCCGGTGTTTGCGAACTTACTATGGCTGCGATCATGAATGGTATCGCACTTCACGGTGGAGTTAAATGTGCTTGCGGTACTTTCTTTGTATTCTCTGACTACATGAAACCTGCAATCCGTATGTCTGCGTTAATGGAAGTTCCAGTGAAATATATCTTCACACACGACGCTTTCCGCGTAGGAGAAGACGGACCTACTCACCAGCCAATCGAACAGGAAGCTCAAATCCGTTTGTTGGAGCAATTGAAAAATCACAGTGGCAGAAACAGTACACTTGTACTTCGTCCTGCTGACGTAGATGAAACAACTGTTGCATGGAAAATGGCAATGGAAAACACTTGTTCTCCAACAGTGATGATCTTCTCTCGTCAAAATGTAAAATCTCTTCCTGCTACATCAGGAAACAGATACCAGGAAGCTCTAAAAGCTGAAATGGGTGCTTACATTCTTGAGAAAGACGAGAATCCGGAAATCGTATTGGTTGCGAACGGTTCTGAGGTTGCAACTCTTGTTGCAGGTGCAGCTCTTCTTCGCGAAAGAAAAGGTTTGCGTGTACAGATCGTTTCTGCTCCTTCTGAAGGCTTGTTCCTAAACCAGGACAAAGCATACCAGGAAGAAGTTATTCCTTCAAACCTTCCTGTATTCGGTCTGACTGCTGGTCTTCCTTCATCTATGAATCGTCTGGTTGGTAAAAACGGATTCGTATTTGGTCTGGATCACTTCGGTTACTCAGCTCCTTACACAGTATTGGACAATAAATTTGGGTTTAACGCCGAAAATGTATTCAACCAGGTTGTTACATTTCTTGGAAAATAACAATATCTCATGGAAGTAAAAAAAATTGGTCTTTGTGCAGACCACGCCGGATTTGAAACGAAAGAATTTATCAAAGGATATCTTGAATCAAAAGGATATGCTTTTGAGGATTTCGGTACTTTCTCAACAGATAGTTGTGATTATGCTGACTACGCTCACAACATGGCAAATGCCATGGAACGTGGCGAATGCTACCCGGGTATTGCCGTTTGTGGTAGCGGAAATGGCATCAACATGACATTAAACAAACATCAGAGTATCCGTGCTGCCCTTTGCTGGGATGTAGAACTGGCAAAACTGGCACGCGAACACAACGATGCTAATGTGTTGACTCTTCCGGGCCGTTTTATCGATTTCGAAAAAGCGGCTGCTATGGTTGATATCTTCCTTGCAACTGCATTCGAAGGTGGACGCCATCAGGCTCGTATCGACAAAATTGCCGTAAAATAATATGAAAGGGTGTCTGATTGCAGACACCCTTTTTCTTTTCATACAAAAAAAAGCCTGTAAGCTTCCACTTACAGGCCTTTTTTATATATCTGCGATTAATCGATCATCTCTATCTCAAGCATCGATCTTTGCGATTCCGATTGATTGATCTGCTGTTCTAACTTGTATTTCTCCATCATACTTACAGTGATTGAGTTGCTCGAACTCAGCCCTCCGTCTACTACAATCGTCTGACCATTGAGAAAACGAGAATCCGGTGAGGCAAGAAAAGCAATACACGAAGCAATATCTTCGGATTCACCGATCAAATGATTCGAATTGTATTTATTAAATACATCACGAATTTCAGAAGGTAAAACACTTTGAACCTTATTGGTAAGCACAAGCCCCGGAGCTATTGCATTGCAACGAATACCATCCTTGGCATACTGTGTAGCGATATATTTCGTAAGGCTATTCACACCCGCTTTTGAAGCCCCGAAGAAGGTATACTGAAAATCAGCGATATCACTTCCCAGACTCGAAATATTAATGATACTTCCTTTACCTACCTTAATCATCGATGGCAGAACCAGTTTTGCCAAATAAATCATACTCCGGAGGTTGGTATGAAAGACTCTATCAAAATAAGAAATATCCAGATTCAGAATATCTACATCTTTCAGGCTGTCTGTTACTCCTACATTATTCACCAAAACATCAATACGGCCATATTCACTCATGGCAAACTTCACAAGCTCCTCGCAACTCTTCAATGATTCGGCATCAAAATTGAATGCTTTCGCTTCAAATCCTTCTGTAGCCAGGGCAATCGAAAATGTTTTTGCTTTTTTGTAGTTATGATCGGCAATGATCACTTTTGCACCTTCACGGGCAAAACGTTCCACTGCTGAGCGTCCAATACCCGTTGCAGCACCAGTTACAAGAACAACCTTATTGAAAAATCTCATATATTCTGTCATAGCATTTCGTTTTATCGTGGTTATTAGTTAAACAAAAATATAAACAATAAGTTTATTTTAATTACACTTAGGCTATTTTTTAAGCAAAAAAGCAATAAAAAGAATAAGCGGAGTAAATTCATTTGCAAATAACAACTCCATTTACACCCCAAAATAAAGACAAAGGTCACCATTCTAATGAATACAGAAACTAAATGCACGGACAAAATGCAATTATCAGACATAAAGAAATAATTCAATCTTTACCAAAAATGTAAAACTAAAATCTAAAAAACACCTAATCAATCAGCAATTGCAAGACTTAAATTTTACGTCTTACTTTTCGCCTTACATACTTTACCCATGACATTACGGTCTAAGCAACAATCAAAATAAATTCGTCAACACGACGACTATTGCCATTCAGATAATATTTTATACTTTAGCAAATATTCGAACAAACGATCACTAATTCAACCATCGCTTCAGAGCGAGAATACAAATCATGAATATAAAAAAAATCACATTACTGATGCTGTTGTACGCCGGGATCAACCTTCAGGCTCAGAACGAGCAGTATCTTGTTAGTGGATGCGGCATGAACAAGGTCGCCGTAATCAACCGAAGTGGCGATGTTACCTGGGAGTACGATCTTAGCCAGATCAAGCATGTAGAGTGTAACGATGCTGAAATCACCCGACAAGGCAACATCCTTTTTGCATACAAATCCGGAGCACGCCTGATCGACAAACAGAAAAATATCATCTGGGATCACTCTGCTGATTTCCCGCGCGAAGAGATGTTTACTGCCACTCAGCTCAAAAACGGCAATTATTTGCTGGCGTGCACAGGCAATCCCGCACGGATTCTTGAGCTCAACAAAAAAGGAGAACTGATTTTAGAAATCAAATACGATACAGGCATCAAAGATCCTCACGGACAGTTCCGTCAGGTGACCAAATCACCATCGGGCACCTACCTGATTCCAATTATGGGCAAAGGGGTGATCCACGAAGTATCCAAAGAAGGTGTATTATTGAGAGAGGTCAAAGCCGAAGGAAGCCCATTCCAGTTGAGTCTGCTCAAAAATGGGAACTGGCTGGTAGCTTGTGGCGAAAGTCATTCACTGGTAGAGATCGACCCGACGAAGAACGAAGTTGTTTCTCGCATTGGCGAAAACGACATTGCATCCTGCAAACTACAGTTTGTAGCTGAGTCTAAACGACTAAAGAATGGCAATACCCTTATCTCAAACTGGAATGGACACGATGCAAAGGACAAAACACAACCGGTGGTCATCGAAATCGACAACAATAAAAACCTCGTTTGGAAACTTGCTCCGATGAAAGATTTAGATAAGATTTCGACCATCTTTCCGATCACTAAGAAATTTTAATCGTCACAATTACACAGACGCATCGGGAACGCAAAACAGGAGGATTTCTTCCCGGGTGATACGCACTGTCTGAATTCTTCCATATACAAAAACAGCAGGGTAATGAACTTACCCTGCTGTTTTTATGTGTACAATATAACGAACACTGTCCTATTTTTTAGTTTAATAAATAACAAGCTACCTGTTATTGTGGGACATTTTCTTCAGCCCATTTCATTCGTCTCATATCAGGTAGATTTGTCACCTTGAAATCTTCGAAAATAGCTTCAAATCCATCCCCGTCAGGTGATGCTCCCATTATCCCCACCATCACCGGGCAGTTATCTTGCAGCCAGCACGTACGAACCATTTTATACTCTTTGTCATCTAAGGAGTAGTACACCTCTACCGCGTCGAGTCTTCTTACAGCCTTCATCCATACCGACTTTGGTGCTTTTTCCAGTTCAACTACACTCCAGTCACTCGTGTTGTGAGTCACCACGGTACTGATATTTTGTTTCCCGTCCACAAATTCTATCCCAGTTTTGATCCAGTTCTTGTGATCCGTACGCAGCATAAGCCCCATTTGATCAAAAGTTGTTTTGTAGTTACCTGTGATTTTCACCTTCACTTCGAACTCACCCCCATACGTTGCATAATAGAATGGTGCATCATCCACCGTAAAATCATAGTGAGTGATTCTCCAGTAGTCTGTTTTGGCAGGCACCTGCATCACAAATTTGTTTTTATTCTCGATCTTGCTACTTTGTGGTTCGTTGAACCATTGCATCTTCTCCCAACTCTGAGCATTCATTACTCCACTAAACATAAAACCCATTGCAAGGGCTGCTGTCAACATTATTTTTCTCATTAACTCTTAATTTTGTTCGATAAACAAAAAAAATCAGAACAATAGGGCCCATACCCCTTCCTCATTTTTTGTTTTATCGAAATACATTTACATTTGCAAAAGTAGAATTCATCTACTTGCCCATCAATAGTTATTAATAACCATTTTTGCAATGAAAGATATAGTTGAAAAACTGAATGACCAGCTTCTGCTTCAATCATTCGACACTCCCGGAGACCGACAAGAAAGGCTTATCCGATACAAATTCGTTGCCTCTATGTATGCAACCATAGAGAATGCGATTGCCGTACTCAGCGATCTGGAGAGCGATCATAGCTATATTTATTACGGTGCGCTGAAAGACACACTCGATCTTTCAGACTCCATCCAGGAAGTCGATTCCATCTGGGAAGAAAATATCTATTCAATTATTCACCCCGATGATCTTGTGATGCGACATATCACCGAACTTCGCTATTTTCAGTTTCTGAAATCCATTCCCACAGAAGAGCGCTACAAATACCACACCTATTCGGTTGTGCGCATACGAACCCGGGAGCAGAAATACATGAACATCATCCACCGCACCTTCTTTGTACAGAGCGGTGAGAAAGAAAGCTTGTGGCTTGCCCTGTGCCTGTACGGATTCAGCTTCGATGCTGAATCTCATCCCTGTAGCTTTATTGTTAATTCCGTTGATGGGAAAATTCTTAAAACAGATGAGCAGCAACAACTTCTGTCTATCCGCGAACTTGAAATTCTGCGACTGATCGACTCCGGTAAAAGTAGTAAGGAAATTTCAGTACTACTTTCAATCAGCCTGCACACCGTAAACCGCCACCGACAAAACATCATAGAAAAATTAAGAGTATCGAATTCTATTGAGGCCATAAAGATCGCTAAAGGGTTACGCATACTCTGATCTTCTATCCCTCCGGACATAAAAAAAGCGCGCT
>JBOFXU010000406.1:0-2415 GCA_051654305.1 Bacteroidales bacterium
CAATCACATATTCTGGCTGCCAACGTTGACCAGGCCTTTCTGATCATCACACTGAAAGCTCCGGCCACTACCACCAACTTTATCGACCGTTTCCTCGCTTCTGCCGAAGCCTACCGCATTCCTGTGGAGCTACTCATCAATAAAGCCGACGCTCTTGACGAGGAAGAAGAGGAGTACGCTCAGGCGATCATGCACCTTTACGGACAGATCGGCTACCCAAGCTCTCTTATCTCTGCCAAAACCGGACAAGGATTGGACGAACTTCGCGAAAAAATCAAAGGTAAGATCACGCTTCTTTCCGGTCACTCGGGAGTTGGCAAATCTACTTTGATCAATTCCTTAGTCCCAGGCCTCAGCCTAAAAACTGGCGACATCTCGCAATATCACCAGCAAGGAATGCACACAACCACCTTCTCCGAGATGTTTGAAACACCCGAAGGCGGATATATCATCGATACTCCGGGAATCAGAGGTTTCGGAACTATTGATCTAAAAAAAGAGGAAGTCTCGCATTTCTTTCCCGAAATCTTCGAAATTTCCAAAGATTGCCGGTTCAACAACTGCATGCACATCAACGAACCCGGGTGTGCCGTACGCGAAGCGCTCGAAAAGCACTATATCAGTGAGTCCCGCTACAATAGTTATCTGAGTATTCTTAACGACGAAGAAGAGAATAAATATCGTTAATAAAGAATTGTTGTTCGTTTCTCTGACAAGAAAAAAAATAAAGCTACGATTATGAAGAAGTTTTTCCACATACTGCTGTATTTCTCGTGTTTTTCTTTTTCTCTTCACGCAGCAACGCCAGAAGAGAGGGCATTCAAAGCCTTCGAGTCAATGAAATGGCTTCAAGCCACATCCTTATACTACGAAATCCTTCGGGGGGACACCCCCCTAAGTTCAGGCGAGCAGTATGGCCGAGCCATTATTGCTGCCACTCAGGCGATCGATTCGGCCAAAACATTTTTCTTCATCCGCAAGCTCAATGAGCACACAGACTACACAAAAAACTACGTAGCCTGCATTGAGCAAGCGCTTGAAATGGACAAACGCCAAAAGCTCTACGAACCCGTACTGCTATTTATTTGCAACAACAGCAAGAAAGAGTGCGAAGCCATTCAGAACTACGTCCTCGAAAAATACAACAAGGAGGATAAATACAAAGAAGCTCACCGGATCATGAACAGTCTGCTCTCGAACAATCCGGGGAATAACCAACTCCTATATTCGATTGCACAATTAGAAATGTTGCTTGGTAATTCAAACAACGCCATCCTTTATGCCCGTCAGATCCTGGTAAACAAACCCAAGGACCTCGATGCGAATCTGTTCCTGGGCAACCTCTATTTAAGAAAGTCTGAACTACAAATCGACTCTCTCAAAACAACACTTAAACCCAAAAGATCCTCCCTGAAAAAAGGAGATATAATCTCCTATCAGCTCTCACTCAATGAAATAATACGCACCAATCTCAATATGGCAGACCACTTTCTCAACCGTGCCAACGAGATCAAATCCAATCACTATATTCGTGAAAACCTAAATCTGATTGCAAAAATCCGCGAAGACAACACCAAAGCGATGCTTCGACTAAAACTTATTGATGTAGAAACTCTACTTCCTTAAAGCCATATACGCGCGTCTCCCCACTATCCGTCTTGAGCTGCAGATGGCCCGAAGACTGTACCGACAAAATTCGCGCACGAAACTCACCCTGATCATCCCGATAGCTATGATACCCTTCCCGACGATACAGATAGTGCATATACTTATCATGTAACGCCACCGGTCCCTCACTGATCAGATTCAGATAATTCGTATAGATGCGCGAAGCAATTCGGTCAAGCAACGATTCCAGATCACAATGCAAACCCGTAATTTGTTTTAACGAGACCGGATTAGGGGCATCACTACGAAATTCCGTCTGGTTTACATTCAGCCCGATCCCGATAATACACTTTGAGAGATGATCTGCCAGTAAATCATTTTCAATCAATATCCCCGCAATCTTCTTCTCTCTCCAGTAAATATCATTCGGCCACTTTATCGTAATCTCCTCATCAAACTTCAACAATTCCGTAGCCAAGGAAACAGCCACCAGCTCCGAAAGATAAAACTGATCTCTCGCATGCAAAAAATCAGGATAAAGAATCAAACTAAAAGTCAGATTCTTATCCGGCTCTGATTCCCAAAAGTTCCCACGTTGTCCTCTCCCACGAGTCTGCGAAGCACTCCACACAAGCGTACCCTCTTCCACATCCTTCTCCTGGCTCAGACTCCGCAAATAACTATTCGTCGAATCTATCTCCTGTAATTTGATCTTCATCTTAAACGACATATCTTATCAATTATAATATCAATAAACTAAGAAGCAAATGTAAAAAAATAATTCATGAAAAAATTCCATAACACAAC
>JBOFXU010000407.1:0-1992 GCA_051654305.1 Bacteroidales bacterium
GTCCTTTCATATCATACCCTCCCCATTCATAAAGTGTAGCCTCTTCAATTCCTCCACGCCCCGTACCTCGCACATGATGAGTAAATACGAATTTGTATTTTGAGGTACTGTTTGCGAGGGTATTCCTCAGCCACTGATACTGTTCAGTTCCAATTGTTGCTGCCCACGGATCGGTCTCCTTATCCATTGAACCTGCGATATTGTCCACAGCCGCATCACTATGCCAGTATGGATCGAGTGTCACAAACAGCGCATCACCCCATTCAAAGGCAAAATAATCCTTGAGGTAACCGATTTTCTCAACCTGCTCCAGATCCCCTGTATACATTCCGGATGGATCAGGAAGGGGATAAAACAGCTTGCGGGCAATGCCTGCACATACAGCTGGATTCACCGCCGTTCCATCCAACAGATATTTAGCTGCTTGCTCGTGATTTCCATTGACGAGAAACAGTGCCGCATTACAGCCGGTCATCCCCAGATACTTCCGTTGAGCGGAGTAAATATCGTTCACATTCTTCTGAGTCACTGTATTCGACTCTATAAATCGCTCTATGCTAAAATCATCCCCAAGAGTAAAATAGAGATCCGGGGTATATTTTGCAACATTCTGCATATTCAACTGATAAAGAGACGCATCAAACATCTCCCTGTTGCGTTCGGGATGTGAATCGCCCTGCACTCCGAAACTAAAAGAAGAGCCCTTCTGACGTTGAGTTACGAACGTATAGGTATCACTCTCCGCTTTATCATCAAGTGCAAAGGAATAGTAATAACGGGTTCCCGCAGAGAGGTTTTCAAGTTTGATCTCGACAATATTATTCTGTAGAACACTACGTGTAACCCGCTGTGTCATCTTTTCCGGAGAGGTACCATAATTGACTGCTACAGCGGTACCGTTTGCGGCTGCAATACTTAGAAGAACGGAGTTACTTCCGGGAGAACCGATGATCACCTCTCCTGACATATTCACCTTTAACAACCCAACCGGTTCTTCCACCTCAGGATCCGGATTCGATAGCGGTAGTTCTTCCTCTGCTATCTCTTTTGAGCATGAAACAAGACACAATGCACAAAAAAGAAAAATCCTCATTTTCATAGTCAACCCTTACATTAATTGTTATTTAACGATATAACGATACGCGACTTCCCCATTGGAGCCATCCCCTTCAAGAAAGGCTCTTACATAGGCGACTTCCACCTGATCCTTTTTAACGCTCACCCGCAAAAATCCTGAGTTAGGCAAAACATCTCCGCTCCGATATCCGTTGGCATTAAAAGCGGTGTACGTATTATCCGCCGGATTGGGACAAGACTGGTAGATCACACCATCGAGTTCCTGTTTACAGAACAGGTGATCGTGTCCCTGAAAAAACACATCCACCCCGTATTTTACAAACAACTTGTGGATAGGCATTTCCCAACCCGGGCGCATCTTGTCAAACTCCCAGACTCCGTTACGACCATAACCTCCCCATTCATACAAACCAGCACACTCTACACCACCACGGCCGGAACCATTCACATGATGAGCAAACACAAATTTATGCGTAGCTGTGCTTTCGGAAAGGGTTCTCACCAACCAGTCGTATTGCTCTTTGCCAAGCGTTGCTCCCCAGGGATTTTTACCTGATTTACCACCACCCTGCTCTTTGGCGGACTTTATATTTTGTGCTGATTTTTCTTTCTGACCCGGTTTGTCTCCCGGTTTGTTATCCACAACAACCTCGCTATGCCAGTATGGATCAATAATTACGAATAAGGCATTCCCATGCTCAAATGCGTAGTAATCTTTCAAAACACCCGCATGAGGAACTGACTTTGTATTCCCCGAAAAGGACTCCGGCACAGGAAAATATTTTTTTCGCGCAAGTGCCGAATAAACAGCTACATTGTCCGGTGATCCATCCAGTAAATATCCGGCAATCTGCTCGTGATTCCCCACGACTGGCAACACAGGACATTTAAGCAGATCTGTAAACGATTTCTGAT
>JBOFXU010000408.1:0-3685 GCA_051654305.1 Bacteroidales bacterium
ATTGCTCAGATTGTAGAAGCTGAGCCGATCGACATTGTGCTTACGGCTATGGTGGGATACTCGGGGCTATTGCCAACGATTCGTGCCATCAAAGCAGGAAAAGCGATTGCACTGGCGAACAAAGAGACGCTGGTGGTGGCGGGTGAGCTGATCACTTCGCTGGCACTGGAGTATCGGGCACCAATTTTGCCGGTGGACTCAGAGCACTCTGCTATCTTTCAGTGTCTGACGGGCGAACCGAATCCGATCGAGAAAATTATTCTGACGGCTTCGGGCGGACCTTTCCGTACGTTTACCGCCGAACAGCTGCGTCATGTGACTAAAGCACAAGCGTTGAAACATCCGAACTGGGAGATGGGTGCGAAAATCACGATCGACTCGGCTTCGATGATGAACAAGGGGTTTGAAGTGATCGAGGGGAAATGGTTGTTTGACCTTCGTCCCGACCAAATAGAGGTGGTGGTACATCCGCAATCGATCATTCACTCAATGGTGCAGTTTGAGGATGGAGGCATCAAAGCTCAGATGGGCGAACCCGATATGAAACTACCGATCCGCTATGCCTTCTCTTATCCTTACCGTTTGAAGTCGGAACAAGCACCGCGCATTGACTTTGCACAATTGAACCAGCTGACTTTTGAGCAACCCGATGTGAAGCGTTTCAGAAACCTGCAGTTTGCGTACGATGCCATGCGTATCGGAGGAAATATGCCTTGTATTCTGAATGCGGCCAACGAGGTGGTGGTAGATGCTTTCCTGAAAGAGCGTATCGGATTCCTGCAAATGTCGGATATCATCGAACAGGCTATGGAGAAGGCTGCGTTTATTACTTCGCCATCCTACGAGGATTATGTGGAGACGGATAGACTGGTGAGAATACTAACAAAAGAATTAATTGATTGAAATACCCCGTTTTCCGCATCGTCGGTGAATAGAATTGAAAAATAAATATGGAGACATTTTTGATTAAAGCATTACAGTTGATTGCCAGTCTTTCGCTACTGGTTATTGTACACGAGATGGGCCACTTTATGTTTGCCCGCATTTTTAAGGTGAGAGTTGAAAAGTTTTATCTTTTCTTCAACCCTTGGTTTTCTCTTTTCAAGTACAAGCCAAAAAATAGCGATACAGAATATGGTATCGGCTGGCTTCCGCTCGGAGGTTATGTGAAGATATCGGGTATGATCGATGAGTCAATGGATAAGGAGCAGCTTCAGAAACCGGCTGAGAAATGGGAATTCAGAGCAAAGCCGGCATGGCAGCGTCTGTTGATCATGATCGGTGGGGTGATGATGAATCTGATTCTTGCGTTTTTGATTTACAGTATGATGATCTTTGTGTGGGGGAATAATTATATTCCGTTGCGCAATGCCAAAATGGGGATGGATTTCAGCCAGACAGCCTTGAACGCTGGCTTTCAGAAGGGAGATATTCTTCTGGCGGCAGATGGTGTGACGCTGGAACGTTTCGATGACCATGCCTTCCGCACGATTGTAGAGTCGAAAGAGGTGACGGTACTACGTAACGGACAGGAAGCCAAAGTGGCGATTCCGGCTGATTTTATGCAGACGATTCTCAAAGAGAAAGAGAGCAACCGTATTCCTTTTGCTGCAATGCGCTTCCCGATGGTGGTGCACGAGCCTGTAAAAGGACTTGAGGCAGAGCGAGTGGGGCTGATGTCACGCGATAGTATTGTGGGCGTAAACGGTCAGACAGGACTTTCGTTTTCGGATATTACTGCGGTATTTGCTGAAAATAAAGGAAAAGCCGTTTCACTGGATTATTACCGCAATGGAGAGCTTATGGCTACAACTGTGAATGTGGATACATTGGGTAAAATCGGTATCGTACTGGAATCTCCGGTATATGTGTACGAGGCAGTTACTGAGAAATTCACATTGTTGGAGTCTTTCCCGAAAGGAGCACAGAAAGCAGCAAACAAACTGACTGGCTATGTGTCGGATATGAAATATGTGTTCACCAAAGAGGGGGCTAAGTCTGTAGGTGGATTCGGATCTATCGGTGGATTGTTCCCATCGAACTGGAGCTGGCCTGATTTCTGGGAACTGACAGCGTTCTTGTCGGTAGCACTGGCATTTATGAATATCATTCCAATTCCGGCACTGGACGGAGGACACGTGATGTTCCTGTTCTACGAAATGATTACGGGCAAGCAACCGAACGAGAAATTCATGGAGTATGCACAAATGGCAGGGATGTTCCTGTTGTTCGGCCTTATGCTTTTCGCCAACGGAATGGATATTTTCCGTATGTTTGCCAAATAACGAAGCGTACATTATTCAATATACAAAGGAGGGTTCCCCGGTGGAATCCTCCTTTTTTTTGTCTTTGAATCCGGCGAAGCAGATGAGCCGGAAGGGAAAGGAGGTGGATCTACCTTTTCGGGTGAAAGAAACGTGTTAATATTAATAATTCACTTGGCAATATAAGACTGAGGAATGCTAATATTTTCTTCTCAAAACCCATACGTATGGCTACTGTTTAGGGAAAGTTTAAGCTTTTTACAATTGCATTCCCCTCTTTTATGTAAATATCGTAAACGAAAGATTGTATAGGTAAAATATTATCTCGTTATCTTATTGGATTTCGTTTTGTAATGTGTTGTTTGTGATTGGTTTAGGTTGATTGTTAAACTATTTGTAGCCCTTTTGTCTTTTTAACTGTACCTATAACACTATTTTTGCCATTTCTTCCGCTTTTACGATTCCATTATTTGTTTAATATGTAGTTTCATCCGATAATGTGTAGATTTTTTTAAATCGAGAGATTATGGAACCAGTCGTTGGGTATTTTTAGGACACAGCTCCTGCCGATTGTTTCTGGGTTGAAACTGGTGAGGTATTTAACCTCCGGGACAGACTGTTCGTGATTATCAAATCAGATATGATTGAACAGGTAATTACACTGAACAGACGATTGTAGAGAAGCTCTATCAGGAGTCGTGTTCTTGATTTGTTCGTCAGAGATCGCCCCGAGAGAGATCTGCGGGAAAGATCTGATTTGTTTCGGAGAGTTACTTCATCACTTGTTGTTCTACATTTTTTTCTTTGAACGGCTCGTTTTGTTATTGATCAATTTTCTTGATGATTAACAGCAAGTACGTGAATTGTACAATTAGCCTATATATTGAAACAGGTAGTTAGAAATTGCGAATACAACTTTTTTTAATACCCCTGTATTTTTCTACTCCTCTGGTCGTTAGATAAAAAAATAACGAACGTTGAGTAATCTGTTATGGTTGTTAGTAAGATTACGCCCCGAGATACATCAGAGCTATCCGGGGCGTTTCCCTTTCCAATCAATCTTTGTCTGCTTTTCCATACATGATAAACAAGTAAATTTCTCCTTTCAGACTCTTGCAACCTAATTTATGTTTGTGTTCCCCAACAAGATGTAGCATCATTTAAATCTTACGATTATGGGAGCAAATGAACCTCAACCTCCTCCTGCCGATAAAAGCAAAAGGTCCGCATGCGGATTCTCGGATCATGCTCAGGTGGGGAAGCTGGATGAATCCAACAACAGAATTGTATATATTTACTTCAAAACAGATGATCTGTTGCTGTATGATGTAAAAACAGACCGGGATGGCGAATCGTTGCGGCTATGGCAGTCCGAATCTTTCGGGAAGGATGGGGCAAACGAGTCGATGTTTCCGCTGTTC
>JBOFXU010000409.1:0-4132 GCA_051654305.1 Bacteroidales bacterium
CAGGCTTTGTGGTATGGCCAGTTGGTGGCAGGCGTTCAGATGGCAAAACAGATGAACGATCAGAAGCATGCTATTGCGTGGGAGTTTGCAGCCCATAAGTTGAAGCGTAACTTTGAAAGCAAATTTACGACAGGTCAGAAGCAAAATATTGCGGATCACCTGAACGTTGATGATACTCAGGATTCTCAGATCAGACCAAATCAGCTTTATGCTTTTGAGTTAGTTTCGAATGACATAAACAAGATGTGGATTACGAAACGTTTGTGGCAGGAGTTGGTCTATCCCTGGGGAGTTGCCTCGTTAAGTCAAAAGGATCCGGAATTTCATCCGTATCATGAAAATTGGAATTACTACCATAAGGATGATGCCTATCATAATGGTACAGTGTGGTTGTGGAACAATGGAATTGCTATGCAGCGAATGATTGAATATAATCAAGAGGAGATTGCTTTCCAGTTGTTCGAAAACATGAATCGTCAGGCCTTAGTCGAAGGTGCTGTCGGGTCTTTGGCTGAAAATGCAGATGCACTCCCGAGAGAAGGAGAGCGTTGGGCAAAACGCTCGGGTACCTTTCTGCAGGCTTGGAGTAATGCAGAGCAACTGCGTGTATGGTACCAGTATTTTCTGGGAATCCGTCCCGATATGATCGAGAATAAAATATTTATTGAGCCAAAGTTACCTTCGAAGATTACAGAGCTTACTTTTCAGCAAAGAATAGGAGAGGGCGTCTTAAAAGGTGTATACAGCCGTAATGGCTCTCGCTCAGTATATGAGTATGTACTGGACAATCAGAAGTCAATGATTGTGTTCCATCTCTGGCCGTTCCTTCCGGTGTGGCTGGATTGCCAACCAGACACTCAGATCCGGATAGAACTTATGGGAACCTCAATGAATGTTATGATGAAAGATGATAAGGGCAAGATTATCTTCGAGAAAATGTATGAGCCTGATGAAGCACAGGTGCAGACCATGCAAGATCAGAATACCCTCTTTGAAGGAACTTCTTTTGCCGTACCATTTCTTCAGCCTGATCTTAAATCGTTGAAGAAATATAGTAAAACTCCGATACACCCATAATAGGGTGCATTATATGAAAAGAGAGACAAGTGTAAATCGCTTGTCTCTCTTTTTTTTGATTATTTATTAAAAAAGTGGGTAATAAGTGATATTGTAGTATTTTGGTAATAACAGTTCGTAATTTTACTTTGTCTTCTAAAGGTTAGGTATAATCGATATAATAGTACAAAATACACGGTTTATAGTTTCAAAAGTATGTTGTATAGACCCAAAAACAAGCATTTTGCCTATAAAGCTGAATAAAATGCAATAGATATGTATTATTAAATTAAGCAAAAGCATACCAATATTAATTTATTTATTATATTGCGAACGAAAATTTATTAAAGCAAAATTCTATATTAAGATACTATGAAGAAAATAGATAGCAGAAGTTGGATGGCTATACACCCTTATGCCAACATGGGGGATACCGACTCCTATTATTTGCTTGTAGCTCAGGAGATATTTCAGACAGTTGAATCGTATTTGTGCAAGTTACCTCATGTCTCCAAGCTCGAA
The DNA here is from genome assembly GCA_051654305.1 of Bacteroidales bacterium. Taxonomy (GTDB): domain Bacteria; phylum Bacteroidota; class Bacteroidia; order Bacteroidales; family UBA7332; genus UBA7332. The sequence continues at coordinate 1,579 of JBOFXU010000409.1, forward strand.
GCAGAGTGGATTGCTTGTTGTTTGGCGGCTTATTATGAAGACAGAACCTCTGGGATCAATTTATTTAGATCGTTGAATCATCTTCATAAATCATTATTTGGAACGGTTATACCCTTTTATCGTACGGATTCCCGGTATGAAGAAGAGGATATCAACCCTGCAGATGTTAATTTCCTTTTGTGGAATTGCCTCCAGCAGATACAGATTTACAATAATCAAACAGTCGTCATTAGTCCCTCAGCCAAAGAGATTCTGTTTTTGGGGACAAAAGTCTATACGCGTCTCAAAAAACTGAACAAGTTGGGTAATTCAGGAGTCAACCATATTTTGAGAGCCTATTATTATATGGCTGATGTTCGCCAGATGGATGAGGTGTTAGAACGGATTCATTCTTTGAAAACAAGGTCCTACCTGTTGTCTACCTATGAAGACTTTCTACGACTTAGAGAAGATGGAGCAACCGCTTCCGCTCCGACCTTTGAAGAGATAAGTTCTCCAATTATGCTTGGATTATATCCTCATCAGTGGTATGCACAGATGGAGAGCTTCTATCGGAAGGAAAACAGTGAGTTGATTTATTCAATGGAAATTCTTTCACTGGACACATATCGCTTTGATGGTAGTAGTGACGGTGAACAAATTTTTTCAACGCTGAATTCAGACCGTACAATTCATCTGAATTTATCGAAGTATCTGGACACACGAAAGTTAAATCCACAGGCTCACTACCTGCACACTTCGCTTGTTAAGTTTAATGATATGTGGGAGTTAATCCCACCCGTACAGATAACGAGAACGCCGGAGTGTAAATTGAGAACCGAAGGATCTACCGAAGAGGATCGTTCGCTTTATAAGGTGACACATGTTAAGGATTTCGCCGGCATCTTTTCAAACAATCAGAATATACTCTTCTATGCCTCGCTTGAAGAGTTGCTCAACGCTTTTACCGATTCGACGATCAAAGAAGTGTTAGCCTCTCATTTTATGGGAATGGAGGAGACTGATTATGTTATCTACCGCAAAAATAAGAGTGATATTTATATTCTTCGGGGAATTGCCCGGATTATTAGTAGTGATAATAATGTTTTCTACGATAAAAAATATGCCGTGGATATGCTTTCTCTGTTTATTTCAGAAGCCACTGTTGCTATGAAGCGAATACTAATTCATATGATCCTCATGAATCAGATTGTAGATTTTTATGAAGTAAGCGAAATTAACGGAAATAACCATTTTCAGGATAATGTTCAGTTTCTTTCCTCATTCCTGATTCAGCATCTGTGTAACGACAGATCCTGAGAAAATGAAGAGAGATAAAACATATCATTTCCTCAAATGAAGTATATAAATAGAAACCCCCTCGATGGTAATTCCGTCGAGGGGGTTTCTGTATTTTATTCTGATTAGAATAATCCTGTGATATTACCATCGTTATCGATGTCGATTTTCTCTGACGATGGATGGTTTGGTAAGCCAGGCATACGCATCATATCACCCGTAATAGGAATGATAAATCCGGCACCGGCAGCAATTTCAATCTCACGTACGGTCATTACAAAATCTTTTGGTCTTCCAATCATCGTAGGATTGTCAGAAAGTGATTTTTGTGTTTTAGCCATACAGATTGGCAATTTATCCAATCCAAGTTCATATATTTTCTTCAAAGCTTGTTTTGCTACAGGAGTATAAACTACTGATTTTGCTCCGTAGATCTCATGAGCAATCGTTTCGATCTTACTCTCTACAGTCCAGTCTTCGTCATAGATCGGTTTGAAGCTTGGGCAACAAGTATCTGTTACTTCAATAACTAGTTTAGCCAGTTCTTCTACGCCGGCTCCACCTTTAGCAAATCCCTCACTGATTGCAGCTTTTATACCACGCTCATTACAGAAATTTAATACAAAGTCAAGCTCAGCTTGCGAGTCTGTATCGAAACGATTGATTGCTACGACAGGAACGATACCAAACTTCTGAACATTCTCAAGGTGTTTCTCCAGATTACAGATTCCTTTAGCAACCGCATCCAGATTTTCGTTTTTAAGATCAGCCAGCTTAGCTCCCCCGTGGTATTTGATTGCACGTATCGTTGCAACAATAACTACTGCATTCGGCGCAATGTTGGCCTCACGACATTTGATGTCAAGAAACTTCTCACCACCCAAATCAAAGCCAAATCCGGCTTCTGTCACTGTGTAGTCAGAGTGTGACATTGCCATTTTAGTAGCAATGATACTGTTTGTTCCTTGCGCAATATTCGCAAACGGACCTCCGTGGATAATTGCAGGAGTATTCTCCAATGTTTGAACAAGGTTTGGCATAATTGCATCTTTCAATAATGCAGCCATAGCTCCCTGAACGTTAAGTTGTCTTGCATACACCGGCTTCTTGTCGAAAGTAAATCCTACAAGAATATTACCCAATCGGCGCTTTAGATCTTCGCGATTTTTTGAAAGACAAAGAATTGCCATAATTTCTGAAGCAGCCGTAATGTCAAATCCTGTTTCGCGAGGAACTCCCATCGTTGTACCACCCAAACCGATAACGATTTTGCGTA
>JBOFXU010000410.1:0-2032 GCA_051654305.1 Bacteroidales bacterium
ACTACGACCTCGAGCAGAGCCACGTCTTGCCCGCGCTCATTCGCAAGATGCACCTCGGCAAACTGCTCATGTCGGGCGATTTTACCGGATTGCGCGAAGATCTGGGCAAACGTCCTGTTGAAGGTGTCAACGGCGACGCCTCCGAAGCCTCTATACGGGCTATTTTGGGCAAGTATGGCGTTACCGAAGATAAGGTTACCCTTTGGGGAACCGGATCGCCTCTGCGCGAGTTTCTCCACGTAAACGATATGGCTGCAGCCTGTGTTTATCTGATGATGACCTACGATGCGCCCGAGCTACCACCTTCCCATGTCAATATCGGTAGCGGTACAGATCTTTCGATCAGAGCCCTTGCCGAAAAAGTACAGCAGATTGTTGGCTACCCGGGGCAGCTGGTCTGGGATACCACCAAACCCGACGGTACCCCCCGCAAGCTCATGGACAACACAAAACTTAAATCTTTAGGATTCCAGCCCAAAATCTCTTTGGATACCGGGATTGCAGAAGTTTATCAATCATACACCCTCTGATCAGCAGGGTTCAAAAAGCAGAAGATGTAAAATATACACTTCTGCTTTTTTTATATCTATTTGCCATTGGCATATATAGGAATAGCTCCCTGTTCTTATTTTACGTGCAGTACGTGAGCCGGATAGAGGCGCTTTCTCGAGAGTGTGAAATATTATCTATAAAGCATACTATTTTCAAATTACCAATTAAGGTTATAGATGTAAAAGTTCACCTCTAACTCCTAATTTATAACATTTTAGCTTGATATTACCTCAAAACAACTTAAATATAAGCGAAGTTTAAGCTAATATTCTTACGGATTTATTTTGGAATATTCTAAAAAAGTTTACATTTGCATGGGTTATAAAAAAAAGTCTCAAACTAAATTATCACTTTAACTTAATAGACACTATGGCAAATAGTAAAGAAAAGTTGTTTACCGAATTCCCTCCGGTTTCTACACAAGAGTGGATGGATAAAGTGACAGCTGATTTGAAAGGAGCTGATTTTGAGAAGAAATTGGTTTGGAGAACCAATGAAGGTTTCTCAGTAAAACCAATGTATCGTGCAGAAGATATCGAAGGATTAGCAACAGCGTCATCGCTTCCGGGAGAATACCCGTTCGTTCGCGGTACCAAAAAAGACAACGAGTGGTTGGTTCGTCAGGATGTGAACGAAACCAATCCTTCTCAAGCAAATGCGAAAGCATTAGAGTTGTTGAATAAAGGCGTAAACTCATTAACATTCATCATAGAAGAGGAGTACCTCAATGCAGCATCTATCTCCGCACTACTTAACGGCATTGATCCGGTTGCAGCCGAATTAAACTTCCGTTGTTGTGTGCGCAATGCCGCAAAATTGCTTGTATTGTTAGGCGAGTACTACAAAGCAAACAATGTAGATGTCATGAACGCTTACGGATCTGTTGATTTCGATCCGTTCAAACGTATGTTGAAAAAAGGTCGTGTGTCAGAAGACATGACCGCACAATATAAAGAAGTATTCGAAGCAGCAGCTGCACTTCCTCGTTTCAGAGTATTTAGTGTAAATGCTTTGATGCTTAACAATGCCGGATCATATATCTATCAGGAAATGGGATATGCCCTTGCATGGGGGAACGAAATCCTTGCCCAGTTGGTAGAAGCAGGTTTACCTGCAAATATGGTGGCAAAACGCATCAAATTCAACTTCGGAGTAGGTTCAAACTACTACATGGAAATTGCGAAATTCCGTGCTGCTCGTATGTTGTGGGCAAACATCGTGAAAGCATACAACCCACTTTGCCAGTTCGAATGTCCGAACAAACAGGCAGATGGTCTTTGTACTTGCTCGATGAAAATGAGAATCCATGCCGAAACTTCTACATGGAATCTTACAGTTTACGATGCTTACGTGAATATGTTACGTACGCAAACAGAAGCTATGTCAGCTGCTTTGGCAGGAGTTGATTCACTGACAGTTTCTCCGTTCGACGTAGCTTACAAAGCATCGGATGATTTCTCAGACAGAATTGCACGCAATC
>JBOFXU010000411.1:0-4925 GCA_051654305.1 Bacteroidales bacterium
AGTGGCATCAAGTCTGTTGTTACCATTCACGATCTTATCTTTCTAAGATATCCCGAATACTATAAACCAATTGATCGACTGATCTATAAATACAAATTCAGAAGAGCTTGTCAGAAAGCTGACCGCATTATTGCAGTGAGTGAGATGACGAAACGAGACATTGTGAGCTTTTTTGAGATCCCGGCCGAAAAGATTGATGTGGTGTACCAAGGGTGTGATAACAGTTTTAAAACTCCTGTATCGGAGCAATTTAAATCGACTATTCGTTCTATCTACGGACTTCCCGAAAAATATATTCTTTCGGTAGGTACGATCGAGGCTCGTAAGAACCTCTTGCTGGCGGTGAAAGCACTGAAGGAAACGGGCAAGAAGTATCATCTGGTGGCGCTGGGTAAACCTACACCTTACCTAAATAAGGTGAAGGAGTTTGTGGAAGAGAACGGCATGGAGGATCAGGTTACATTCTTGCACAATGTGCCATTTGCACACTTGCCTGCTATCTATCAGTCGGCATCTTTGTTTGTCTATCCTTCCTTTTTCGAAGGATTTGGTATCCCTATTATTGAGGCTTTACACTCGGGGATTCCGGTAATCGGAGCGACGGGGTCGTGTCTGGAAGAGGCAGGTGGAGCTCACTCTGCTTATGTAGATCCGAATGACCCGAAAGAGATGGCGCGATTGATGGAGGATATTCTGAATGACCCTATCCGCCAAAGATGGATGATCCAGAAAGGTCTGGAGCATGTAAGTAAATTTGAAGAAGAAAATATAGCTATAGAACTACAAGAAGTTTACAGTAAACTTGTAGAAAAGAAATAATCTGAGAAGGTAGATATTCTCCAAAATTTTGAAATATTTTTATACAAATAGTTTTGAAATTTTCGGAAAATATCTACCTTTGATACTATTACCATAGACGTTAAACACAATCGATCCAAGAAAAAGCTTACTTATGAAAAAGCATCCGAGTGTAACACTCCTGGTTTCAACATATAACAACACCGATTTTCTACAACTATGCCTGCTTAGTGTTCTCAGACAAACCATAAAGCCTTGCGAAATTATTATTGCTGATGATGGGTCAACGCGGGAAACTTACGAAACTATCCAACAGTTACGAAAGGTGATCAACATCCCGATTATTCATGTCTGGCAAGAAGATAATGGCTTTCAACTTGCAAAAATCAGAAACATTGCGATAGCTGCATCAAAATGTGAATATATCATTCAGATTGATGGGGATATTGTAATGCACCATTGCTTTATTGAGGACCATTTACGGTTTGCTCAGAAGAAAACACTACTCCAGGGATCGAGAGTATTATTAGGTGAAAAACTCACCAAAAGGCTCATTAAAGGAAATGAAACGACTGTCTCTTTTTTCACCCGAAATCTATCACGACGAGAGAATACCATCCGATGGATCGGCCTGAGCAAGTTTTTACTCTCACGCTACAGAAACCCCTACCCTATTTATTATGCACGTGGTGCGAACATGTCTTTCTTTAAGCAGGACTTTATGGCTGTTAACGGTTATGACGAAAGTTTTGTGGGATGGGGACATGAAGACAGTGATCTGACATTGCGGATGCTGAATCATGGATGCAGGAAATTGTATGTAAAATTCAGTTGTGTTGCCTACCACCTTTATCATAAGGAGCCACTCCGTACAAATGAAGCTATGAACAAAGAACGGATGAAGGAGAATTTGCTAAAAATGAAAGTTTCGAGCACGGAAGGCATCTCTGCTCATTTGGATAGTATAGAAAAATATATCCTCACCTGATACAAATACAATCAGGTGAGGATATAGAGTTATTTATTCTGCTGATATTTGTTCTCGGCCATCAATACCCGACGCACATCTGCATTCATAATATACTTAAAATAGAGCTCCGTTTCAATTCGATACAACTTCTGTTTCAGTACCCGGAGTGGCATAAGCTTACGACACAAACATAGAATCAGATAGTGCTGAACCGGTCCGAAGAAGGAACGAAATGTACCGTAATCTCTCTTGATCTCCTTACGGGCAAAAGAGAAGGTCTTGGTACGAAAAAAATCATCGCTATATTTATTTATACGTGCTACACACTCTTGTTTATCCCATCCACGTACGTCGGCATACATCTCAGCAATAAGAGTAGAGACATTCCGGTTACGGGAGAGTCGTGCGAAGTTCCTTAGTGCTGTTTCCTGATCAATTTGGCATATTTTCAAGCGATTGATATCAATAATCGTAAACTGATGTTTTCCGTTTACTTTTTCAAGCATCAGATTCCCAGGGGACAAATCGAGGTGCAATACTCCTTTCTGATGAAGTTGTGCAATATAACCGACCATATCCCGAAGCACTTGCTGGTCCTCCACATCTCCATGTACGTATGGAGCTATGATAGATGTATTTTTCTCATAAATACATACATAATAACTCCGACTGAGTAATCCATGCTTGTATTCATTGATGTATGCAATAGGGGCCGGTGTGGTTACACCTCTCTCTAACAGATCAAGTGCATAGAGATAGGATCGTTTTGCCTTGGACTCGCGAAAAAAGGAGTAGGCTATCTTATTGATAATATGCGGTTTCTTAAAACTCTTTACAACCAGATCAACACCTTCAATCTGAAACCATTTCAATGTATTCCGACCTTCATAAATGGTCTCTCCAGCTGTTTCGAACTGCTCGGGCAGCGTGGAGATAAAAGAGGACAAATATGTGTAATGAGGATGTATCTCTGTTTCTTTTCGTGTGCTATTCATCTAAAAAATAATTATTGGCGAAGTTTACACAATCAGTGCTGGTTGGAGCGAAATAACCGTGAAACTCTTTCGACCGATAAAGATATTACTTTTTTCGTTATATACATCCTTCGGAACTCACAATCCGTTATATCCGCACTACGCGATCGGCTATATCAGCCTGATCCTTATCGTGAGAAATCCAAAGGACAGAAACCTTCTTCTGTTTCACGTACGCCCGTATCCACTGAAGGAGATTTTTCTTCTGCACCTCTCCTATGCCGGTGAGTGGCTCATCCAGAATATATAATCCTGCCGGATAAAGCAAAGCACGACACAGACTAACGCGCTGTGCCTCTCCTCCACTGATTTGTCCGGGCAGACAATTCATCAAATGCTCAATACCCATGATCTGATACATGGTTTGCTTCTCTTCTGTGGTCACCTGAACCGGAAGTATGAGATCGATATTCTCGCGAACGGTCAGCCAGGGACAAAGACGCTGGTCCTGAAAAAGAATTGATTTTTCAGCAGAGATGACACTCCCCTGGTAATTTTGCTGAAACCCACCGATTATATTGATGAGCGTACTTTTGCCCACCCCTGAGCGTCCTTTCAGAAGAAGAACTTCACCGGGGGTTATCTGTAAAGAGAAGTGATCAAATAAAACATTGCCCCTACGTTCAAATGAGAGATCAGAGATCAATAGTGGAGGTACTGATGAATCTTCGGGGATTTCACGGGTAGAATGAACGGGCTTGATCAGACGGTGCAGACGGATTCTTGCAAACTGTTCGATACAGAGTTCAAAGAGATACGACACCAGCAAACTGATAAATGTGACTGAAAAGAGATAAGCCACATCCACATAGCTTTGAGCTTCCTTCATGGCTGCCCCGAGTCCGTGTTCCACAGATGCAAGTACTTCTCCAATAATGATAGCTCGCCACCCCAGCCCTAATGCTGAGGATAAACCGGTGAAAATATAGTTTTTTACGGCAGGAAACTCAATGTATAAGAAACGACGGAGAAAGGACAAACGATACAGAAGAGCAAGATCGATGTATTTGCGCTCCACCGAACGAAACCCTGACGTAAAATTGATCACAAGAATCGGCAACATTCCCACAAATGCTATAAAGAGAGGGACTGACTGAGAGGGAATCCAGATCAGTGCAAGAAGCAGAAATGAGACCACTGGTGTGTTCTTCATAAAATATAGAAATGGAGTCACCAGTTTCTCGAGGATCTGCGAACGACTTATCAGATAACTTAGAGGCAGCGCTACAATAAAAGAGAAAAACAATCCTTCTATCGCTCTAAGAAATGTCGCCAGCAGATTATTATACAGGGCAGCTGACCCGGAGAGTCCAAGGAGAGATTTCGCAACAATATGTACAGAAGGGAATAAGAAATCGTTATTGAGCGAAAGGGCAAGTAACTGCCAAAGAAGTAAAAAAAGAGAAACTGAGAGGATATTCCACTTCCATTTATTGAGATATTCCATTATTATTCGATTGGTTAAGTTTAGCGATTCAAAAATATAACGCTACAAAAGGGAAAAAGTATCGGAAGAAATTTATTTATATCTGATTTTGCATCTATTTTCAGGCGTACAGTTATAAAAAAGATCTGAGTTCTGCAGAATACAGAACTCAGATCTAAATATATTTATCTATCTCTGAACTGAGACAAAAACATTAATTTACTTCTTTTTTCTTTATCGGAAAAGCAAACAGATCATAGCTGATCACTAATGAACCGCGCATCTGGCGCATTTCATAACCAAGCGCATTTTGTCCACTCTTGAATATATCCACTACACCCATAGACAAACGGAGTCCGATATTGAGATTATTAAACACACGTCTTTCGTATCCGGCAACTAAGCCAATATCCCACGATGACATGATTGTGTTGAATGGCTGAATCAATGGTTCATCCAAAGGATTGATCTGATCACTCGTAGGGTTACTCTCTACATCTGACAGATATCCCTTTTGAGCTATGTTGTCAAACTTAGGATTAATGACCCATGCCGCATAAGCACCAAAAATGATTTTATCTCTTCCTTCATTCCACGACCATTTGCCACAAACCGGAAATTCAAGAAATGAGAATTCCATATCCATGTCTGCGATTCCTGTGAACCACACGTCTTGTACAGTACCATTGGCATCTTT
>JBOFXU010000412.1:0-1429 GCA_051654305.1 Bacteroidales bacterium
TGTCCGTATGCACCGAAAGGCGAAGCGTGGGATAAAGCATATGCTTACTGGCAAACGCTCTATTCGGATCCCGAAGCAACGTTCGATAAAGAGTTTACGTATGACGCAGCTGATATAACGCCGATGATTACCTATGGAACTAATCCGGGAATGGGAATGTCGGTGCAGCAAACCATCCCTTCCCTCGAAGAAATAGACGATGCGGGACAAGCATCCTACCTCAAGTCGCTGGAATATATGGGCTTCACACCGGGCGAGTCTTTGCTCGGAAAGAGAGTGGATTATGTCTTTTTGGGAAGTTGCACTAACGGACGCATTGAAGATTTTCGGGCTTTTGCTGCTTATGTTAAAGGGAAGAAGAAGCATCCTGATGTCACAGTATGGTTGGTGCCTGGATCGCACAAAGTACTCAAAGCCATACAGGCAGAGGAGATTGACAAACAACTTGAGGAGGCTGGATTTGAGATCCGTCAGCCCGGATGTTCTGCTTGTCTGGCCATGAACGACGATAAAGTGCCGGCGGGGAAATATGCCCTTTCGACCTCAAACCGAAACTTCGAAGGACGTCAGGGACCCGGAGCACGTACCATTTTGTGCGGACCGCTTGTAGCTGCTGCAGGAGCTGTCACTGGAGTGATCACAGACCCACGCGTAAATCAGAATTAATACGGAAGCATACATATGAAAAATAAGTATAGAACCATCTATTCGACAGGTGTACCACTTGCGATAGAGAATATTGATACCGATCAGATTATTCCGGCTCGCTTTCTCAAAGCAACAGACAAAGCCGGGTTTGGTGATCACCTTTTTGCCGATTGGCGCTACCACGCTGATGGAACCCCCAATCCTGATTTCGTATTGAATTCAGGCATCTACAAGGGGAAGATTCTGATCGCAGGTAAAAATTTCGGATGCGGATCGAGTAGGGAGCATGCAGCCTGGGCGATTGCCGGGTATGGATTTAAAGTAGTTGTATCGAGTTTTTTTGCCGATATCTTCAAAAATAATGCTCTCAACAACGGTGTGCTACCCGTGGTAATCCCTGAAGAGGATCTGAAACGGCTTTTTGAACGGATCACCCAGAATCCTCGTCTGCAACTTTCGGTAGATCTTACCACCCAGACCATTGCGATGAGTGACGGGTCGTGGCACGAGAAGTTTGAAATAAACGATTATAAAAAGAACTGTTTGCTCAACGGGTATGACGATATTGATTATCTGCTGAGTAACAAAGGTCTGATCGAAGCCTGGGAGCGAGGGCTTCCAGCGGGCGAGTAACGGCCCCTACGTATTATTTAAGTTATTTTCGAATAATAGGAGCGATTTTTCGAACATTTGTTTATCTTTGGCTCGACGACAAATCATTCTTTTTTTGAATCAGAATCATCGATTTGTTTTAGAGAACAGAAATTCAGGAGGCGATTCT
>JBOFXU010000413.1:0-2406 GCA_051654305.1 Bacteroidales bacterium
TGAATTGAATGTCTATGTGCGCGATTCAGTTGAAAATTCGACTATTTTCCCTACTTCGATCAGATTGAAAGATCTTCATATTTCTTCCAATTCCGAAGTGTTAGGCTGCCCTGCAGATAGTGTGCTAAATTTTGTGGATGCAACTACTACTCGTACGTTTTATGTGATTGATCGTATCAATGCAACTATGCGTACGTGGAATGTCAAAGTGTTTAAAGCATTAAATCCAGCTGGAAACATTGAGTCTATTGCTGGTAAAAAAGAAGGAACATTCCCATTAGGAATCTCAGTGGAGGACTTTACGATTTATCCACTGGAGAAGAAAGTAATCATGACCGTTAGTAATGTGTTCACATCCTCTCTGAAGGTTTCACTTACTGATCTCAAAGTATCGCAAGGTGCTGAGGTGATTGATCAACCATCTGTACTAACATTCGCAAATTCGGACGGAGTTAATACCATTCGTGTGAAAGCAGAAGATGGGAAAATTGTAAACTGGTTGATTATCGCAAAAAGCAAGAATGCCTACAAAAGTGATCGTGCCGATGTGACCTCCTTTGATATTCGTCAGTATGAGTCTAAGACAAATAAAATGCTCCTTAGTGACATCGTTTATGTTGATCAACTCAAGAAAATGGTTGTGCTCACTGTTGAAGAAGGAGGATGGGATTTCCCATTAAATGTAAGAGGGGTAATGCATACTTCTCCTTTCAGTCTGGTACTACCAGCGGAAGGTCAGACATCTTTCGATCCAAATTCGTGGATTACGTTTGAGAATTCCAACTCAGTAATTCCGTTTGATGTGAAAGCAGAGGATGGAACTGTTGTTCGTTGGAATATGATGCTCAAATCAAGTGGTAATCTCAATAATGAAGCGAATGTTCTTGGAATTTCATTCGTTGAAGAGCCAAGTAATGTGACTCTTTCTTCAGAGTATTTTATCGATACTCAGAATCATCTGATTTACTTCCAGGTTTCTGGTGGACTTGCAAACTTTCCGTTGGTTGTGAAGCCAATCTTTGAATTATCGAAAGGAGCGTTGACAGATGTGCCAAATAAATTCCCGATGGCATTCGAGAATTTAAAAGCCGTGAACACAGTAACTGTAACCTCTGAAGACGGTGCGGTGAAAAAAGAGTGGAAAATTAAACTTATTTATACGCCTCAGCTGGAGAATTCAGATTTCGAAAAATGGGTAAATGATCAGGAGCTTGTTGCCGGAGCCAACCGTTGGACAACCGGAAATAATACATTTGTAAAAGGAGCTTCCCGTTCAGAAGAAACACTTTATAGTCGCTATTCAGTGAAGTTAGTGACCTCTAAGGTAGATAATCTCTTCGCGAAAGAGATTGCGGCAGGTACTTTGTTCCTGGGTGAATTTAAATTCAATATTGCCGATAAAAATAACCCACGACAGATGACCTGGTTTGGAACTCCATTTATTCAGCGTCCAAGCAAGTTACTTGTTGATGTGAACTATGTGAGAGGTGAAAATCTCGAGCAGTCTGCCGATAACCAATTCCATCCGATTACAGGTGAAGTGGATTCTGCTTCCGTAATTGTTGAAGCTTTGCGTTGGGCAGGTCCGGTGACCGAACCATTCGAATATCATGGTATCCCTACCCCTAAAGTTGAGGTTATTGGTGCAGGTAAATATATATTTACTACCACTAATGGTTGGAAAAATGTTGTTATACCGATTAATTATACTCCAAGCATCAACTCGGTGACGCACTTCTCGGTTTCTATAGCTTCGAGTGCGAAAGGAGATCAGTTTATCGGGGCAAAAGATAGTCGTTTGTTGGTAGACAATATACGTCTGATTTATCCTGAAACACCCATCGGATCATATATTGAAGTGAAATACAGACAATAAGATCCTGCAATAGGTTTAAATATTGGCGTGAGTTATTCTAAATAAAGGCTCACGCCGGGTTTCCAATAAAATTGAACACAAATGAAAAAAATATTATTTGCATTGTCCCTACTAATGGCATTGCCTCTTTCAGCTAGAATAAAGCAAGTCGGAGGGCCTTTTGCTCCAAATATTTATATCTCGCCTCAGGTAGGATTTGATATTGGTGGAGCTATTCCTACCGAATTCGGGACTATCGAAGAGATCGGTTCAAATGTTTCACCGAAATTAAGTCCTTCGTTGGGTCTGAAAATTGGATATGATATCAATCCCGACTGGGGAATCACCGCTGAGATCTGTTACAAGCAGGTTGGAATCAAGGCTGGTGCCAAGGTAAAGGATCAGCTGTTTCAGATCAAAGATGCCAATGGTACTGTACAAGACGTGTGGTTCACAGGAATCGCAGACATGGATATGGAATTCTCATTTCTTGAGTTTCCGGTTTGTGGCAAATGGTCGTGGAATGAAGGAAGAGATAAGATCATTTTTGG
>JBOFXU010000414.1:0-1622 GCA_051654305.1 Bacteroidales bacterium
CTGCTGCCAGAAAGACATAGTCGGGACGTTCTGCTTCAAAAAAAGTCATCACCTGTGCCTGATTGGATAGATCGAGCTCATGGTGTGTGCGCAGTACGAAGTTTGTGTATCCTTTTGCCTGCAAATTTCTGAGAATGGCAGAACCAACCATTCCTCTGTGTCCTGCAATATATATTTTAGCGTTTTTGTCCATGCTGACCGGGTTTATTCGAAGTAGTTTAGTGTCTGGTAGCCTCCCTCTTTCAGATAGACTTCTTTCTTGGTGAGCTTGACATCGTGAAGAACCATGTCTTCGCACAGTGCTTTGAGATCATACTCGGGTATCCATCCAAGAACTGTTTTTGATTTGGTAGGATCGCCAATTAGCAACTCTACTTCGGTAGGACGGAAGTAAGCCGGATCGACTTCTACAACCACCTGACCGATTTTGGTCTGGATCTGTGGCAGATATGCCTGACCTACGCGCGCTACGAAGAGTTCCTGATCAAGAGATGCTATGGTGCCTTTTTCGTTGAGACCTTCTCCCGAAAATTCGACTACGATTCCCACTTCGGCAAAACTCATACGGACAAACTCGCGTACGGTTGTTGTCACGCCGGTGGCAATAACATAATCCGATGGTTCATCTTGCTGAAGTATCAGGTGCATGGCACGAACATAATCCTTGGCGTGACCCCAGTCTCTTTTAGCGGATAGATTGCCCAGAAAGAGATCGTTCTGCATATCCATAGCGATACGGCTTACGGCTCTTGTGATCTTACGGGTAGCGAACGTTTCGCCGCGTACAGGAGATTCGTGATTGAAGAGGATCCCGTTAGAGGCATGCATCTGGTAGGCTTCGCGATAGTTCACTGTAATCCAATAGCCATAGAGTTTTGCCACGGCATAGGGACTGCGGGGATAGAACGGTGTGGTTTCTTTCTGAGGAACTTCCTGCACGAGTCCGTAAAGCTCCGACGTAGAGGCTTGATAGATACGTGTTTTTTTGGTCAGTCCCAGCAGACGTACCGCCTCGAGAATACGCAGAGTACCAACACCTACGGTGTCAGCAGTGTATTCGGGAGCATCGAAACTTACTTTCACGTGGCTCATGGCCGCAAGATTGTAGATTTCATCGGGCTGAGTTTCCTGAATGATTTTGGTAATATTCATGGAATCGGTAAGATCTCCGTAGTGAAGGAAGAAGTTACGATTTTCGATGTGCGGATCCTGATACAGGTGATCAATACGATCCGTATTGAATGAAGATGAGCGTCTTTTTATCCCATGTACGATATACCCTTTTCTCAACAGATATTCTGCCAGATAAGCACCATCCTGACCGGTTACACCAGTGATTAACGCGACCTTGCTCATAATTATATTCTATTTTTTTACTTTTATATTCAGATTACATATATTGATAAAACAAAAATAGTGAAATAGTATTATGCGGCAAGTTACCACCTAAACTATTTCACTATTTATCTATCTGTATGTACTGAGATTACTCAATAACGATCATTACATCCTGTTTTGATACACGTTCACCCGGAAGAACTTTAATTTCTTTAACTGTTCCCGAGATCGGTGCACAAATTCTGTTTTGCATTTTCATTGCCTCTTGAATTAAAACAAGGTCA
>JBOFXU010000415.1:0-3439 GCA_051654305.1 Bacteroidales bacterium
TAGAGCTTTTATAGTTGCTGTTAGCTTCTTTAATTAATCTGTTTGCGATAATCGAACAGACAGTTAAAGCTTTGTGGCCCATCATTTTGCCAAGTCCTGCAAGTGCAGAGCTTTCCATTTCGTAATTGGTCACGCAATATCCATTGTATGAAAAACCTTCAATCTTCTGATTTAAATTCGGGTCTGCCAGTGGAAGTCGGAGTTCGCGTCCCTGAGGTCCGTAGAATCCGTTGGCTGAAATGGTAACTCCTCTGACCATATCATCTTTAGCAATACGCTCCAATAATTCGGTGTCTGCACTTACCACGTAAGGTGCAGCCCAAAGTCTGGAGTATCCGGTTTGCTTGCAGAATTCATCTTCGAAATCCTGTTCAACCACTTTCTCTCTTCCAGCATAGAAGTTCAGCACTCCGTCAAAACCAATAGATTTCTCAGAAGCACAGAATGTGCCTACCGGTACATGTTTCTGCAACCCACCTGAAGTCCCGATACGAACCATTGTTAGTTGTTTGAACTCCGGATTGTCTGTACGTGTCTTGAAATTGATGTTAGCAAGAGCATCGAGTTCATTTACTACAATATCAATATTGTCCGTGCCGATACCATGAGAAAGGACCGTCAGACGTTTCCCTTTATACGTACCAGTGATAGTTTTAAATTCTCTGCTATGTACTTCAAATTCACGAGAGTCAAAAAAAGATGCAACGAGTTCTACACGCCCGGGATCTCCCACAAGAATAATCTTATCGGAAATTTGATCAGGCGTCAAATGAAGGTGGAATATAGTTCCGTCTCCATTAATAATTAATTCAGATTCAGGATAGTGTTTCATAAGTTTTATTCAATTGGTAGAAGGAGGGGGTACCTCCTTCTGTTTATTGTAATATCAGGTTAGATTTTATTGCTACCCGGAGCTACAATGTTCTCACGCATAGACGTATCCGCCTGAATATTCTTCATTTTATAATAATCCATTATACCAAGATTTCCACTACGGAATGCTTCTGCCATAGCTTTAGGTACCTCTGCTTCAGCTTCAATCACTTTAGCACGAGCTTCTTCTGCTTTAGCTTTCATCTCTTGTTCAAGAGCAATAGCCATCGCTCTTCTCTCTTCTGCTTTGGCCTGAGCAATGTTTTTGTCAGCCTGAGCCTGGTCCATTTGAAGAACAGCACCGATGTTTTTACCGATATCCATATCCGCAATGTCAATAGATAGGATCTCGAATGCTGTACCGCTGTCGAGCCCTTTTCTAAGTACCAGCTTTGAAATAGAGTCCGGATTTTCTAATACTGTTTTGTGAGATGTAGACGAACCAATAGAGGAAACGATACCTTCACCAACACGTGCCAGAATCGTATCTTCGCCAGCACCCCCAACCAGTTGTTTGATATTCGCTCTGACTGTTACACGGGCTTTGGCAATCAGCTGAATACCATCTTTAGCCACTGCTGTTACAGGAGGAGTGTCAATCACTTTTGGATTTACAGACATCTGTACCGCAAGAAATACATCACGACCGGCAAGGTCGATGGCTGTTGCCATCTGGAAGTTCAGGTCGATATTTGCTTTGGAAGCTGATACCAGAGCATGAACAACTCTTTCAACGTGGCCACCAGCAAGGTAGTGAGCCTCCAGCTCATCGCGGGTCAGGGTCATCAGACCAGCTTTATGAGCTTCAATCATTGCTCTAACGATCACTGATGGCGGTACTTTACGGAAACGCATCAGAACGAGCTGTAGCAATGAGATGTTTACTCCTGAGATTTTTGCCGAGAACCAGAGTGGAAAGGGCACAAAATAAAAGAAAAGGACGATAAGTAGCAGTATGACTACCCATAAAAAAATACTAACTTCTAAAATCATAGCGTAATAGTTATAGTGAAAATTTAAATTTCAGTATTATTAGAGATATTTGGTTTCTCGAGTGATACGATGATGGTATTTCCTTCCACTCGTTTCACAAATACGATTCTATCCTCATCGATGTATCCCGATTCTGATTTCGCCTCAAAAAAATCGTTGTCTTTCACTACTTTACCCATTGGATTGAGTCGTGACACCGTGAGAACTTCGTTGCCGGGAGCTATGTTTTTCAGATTTTTGTCGGCAACGGTTGATTTAATATCTTTCTTTAAAGCAAGGCTATCGAAAATCTTTGACTTCAGGGAAAGATAGAAGAGCAGGATAAAAAGAAGAATCCCGGTAATCAGGGTAATAATCATACCGGTAGTTCCAAAAGTAAAATACGCATAGGCTATTCCGCAGATGGAAACAGCAACACCTGCAATTCCGGCAATGCTCAATCCCGGGAGTATGAATATCTCGGCCAGGAACAAGAAAATAGCAAGTAGTAGAATCAGAACAATAATTACGTAACTCATGACGATAGTCTTAGTTATAGAATAAAAAAATGCACATATTAGTGACTGATAATTAATCACTAATATGTGCAAAGATATTGTTTTTCTACTATGTGCAAAATGAATTATAAAAAACTTGTCTTTTGATTAATTTTTTGATTCAAGTTCTCTGACTTTTGCTTCAAGTTTATCAATTTGCTGGTAAGCAGAAGTGATATCTTGTTCAAGTTTTAGGATGGAAGAGGAGATTCTGTTTTTTCCTCCTGCATTCTGTTTTGCGTATTCTGCACGAAGATCTGTGAGCTTACTTTGACTTTTCTCAACCATAGCGTAAAGCGCAATCACCTGCTTGTAAGTTTCAGCAGACTGTTTGTTTTTGAAATCCGAAAACTTAGTAAGTTGTTTCTGGTTATTCAAAATAAAGTAAAAATCACGAGCTGCTTTTTCATCTACAGATCCGATGCTTCTCGCTTTTGCGATAAGTTCTGAATAATTTTCTCCCGATTTCCAGGTGTCTTTCAGAGACCGTAAGGCTGCTCTGGATTGGCGAACAGCAGGCTCATCTACTCTCAGATTGTTTCTGGTGTCAGAGTAGATGAAGGTATATATGACCACCTTATCTGCAGACTGATTGCGATCGGATACCAACCAACCCAGATTGTTGATTTCGTCAATAGCGAGCATATACTCATTGGCTGGCGAATTGTACGGAAACCCGATGTTTTCAGGCTTCATATACTCCTCGCTTCCCAGATTGTAGGACGATACAAAGATGTCGTATCCCCCTATAGATTCGGGACGGTCTGAGGCAAAGTAAATTGTTAAACCGTCAGACAGGACAAATGGAAAAGTCTCGTTATCGCTTGTATTTAGTACATTGGATAAGGCTGATTTCTCCGTGAACTTATCTCCGTTGCGAGCTGAAGAGAACAGATCTAATTTAGTAGAGTCGGCCATGTCGCCAAAGAAAATGCGATCTTTTCTTTCATTCGTATATACTGCTGAAGGAAAATTGATGTTCTTATTGAAATAAGAGGCGAAGGGGGTAATAGTACCTGCTTCGCGACTGATTTTGA
>JBOFXU010000416.1:0-3360 GCA_051654305.1 Bacteroidales bacterium
TTCTCATTTGTACTTACTCCAGTACAGTAAGATAGAATCATACTCTTTCCGGAGGCAGTGTTGCAAGCAGCACTGCCTCCTTTTTGAATTTTCGCACAGCAACTCCATTCTCTTCGGAGCGCTGTCCATCCAAACAACATGCAATCGCGAAGTGCCTGTGCATTTCCGGGCAGAAAACACCAAACAACGATGAAAAAAATACTACTGATTCTGGCCTGTGTACTCACCTTTTCGCTTCAGGCGCAAACAAAAGTGAAGATGATAACGTTTAATCTCAGGTTCGGAGAACTCGCGACCCTCGAGGAACTGGCGACGGTCATCCGGGAACAAAACCCCGATTATGTAGCCCTCCAGGAGGTAGATGTCAAAACGGCACGTGCGGCAGCCCCCCATCAGAACGGAAAAGACTTTCTGACGGAACTCGCTGCTAAAACCGGAATGTTCGGCGTCTATGGGAAGACCATTCCGCATGCCGGGGGGTATTACGGCATCGGACTCCTCTCGCGCTATCCCTTGGTGGAGACCCGCGTAGTTCGCCTTCCTTCCGTCCATTCCGGAGTAGAACCCCGGGTGGTACTTTACGGGATCACCGAAGGAGCCCGTGGCACAGACACGTTGGCCATAGCCTGCACACACCTTGATTATACCACTTCAGCCTCCCGCCTCGCACAGATAGCCAAGGTGAAAGAGGTGCTCGAGTCCCTGCCCTATCCCGTGCTGCTTGGAGGCGATTTCAATGCGCTTCCCGATGCCCCTGAGATCCGTCAGAGCCTGAGCCGCTGGAGTCCTCTGACCAACGGGCAGCCCACATTTCCGAGCAATGAGCCCCGGGAAAAGATTGACTATATTTTTGGATATCCCGCCAAAGCCTGGACCCTAAAATGTACCGAAGTCCTTTCCACGAGGGTTTCCGATCATTTTCCGGTAGTTTCCGTGGTCGAATGGAAGCACCCCGAGTAACAAAGCGTTTTCACTATTTCCCTTTATTAAAAACCTGACGTATGAAAAAAATTACACTTTCACTTTTGTGTATCTGTTCCTTTGCCACAGCCTTGCAGGGACAGGTCCTCAACAGTTCGCTGGTGCTCGACACCGAAAGCCCCAATGTGCCCCGCGTAATGGCCACGGATGCACAGGGCAATCTGATTGTCACGGGACAAATGCAGAACACCCTGAATCTGAATTTTCCGGGCAAAAGCAGTACACACACTTTTAGTCACAACAATGAGAGAAACTCCACGTTTATTGCCAAGTATGACAAGGCGATGAATCTCCTCTGGGTCAAAGGACTCACCGGTACGGGAGATCTCGATGCTCCGGCAGATTTTGCCGAGCCCAAAGAGTTACGCGTAGATGCAGCGGGGAATATCTACCTTGCAGCCACCTACAAAGGAGAGCTCTCCTCCTTATCAATTGCCACAGGAACCTCTGCGAATGTAGACTCCAAACATGGTTCGGCCATGTTTGTTAAACTTAGCCCTCAGGGGGAAACCCTCTGGAGCCGATCCCTGGGAATGCTTGAACTGAGCCGCAATCTGGGTATTGCTCCGTCCAAGGATGGAAGCACCGTCATCGCCGGAAGCTACCGCGATCTGTCAGGCCTTTTGCCGAGTGCAGGGACCAACCACGACGGGTTTATTGCTAAAGTGAGCAGTACAAATCAGTTGCTCTGGACAAAACGGATCTACGGAGAGAAAGACTCTGTTGTTGTTCCCGTAAACATGCACAAAATCTTATCCGATCCCGAGGGCAACGTCTTCGCCTTCTTTTCCACTGCTGCCAAAGAGAAACTGATCCTTACGGGAGCCCCCTTAATGAAGAAATCAACGGGGTATTATGCTGCATACATCGTCAAATACGATGCCAACGGACAGTTTTGCTGGATCACTCAGCTGGATGCCAACCGTGATCTCAATCCCAATCCTTATCCCGGAGATATGGATATCGACCGCAACGGAAATCTTGCCCTGACCGGCTGGACTACAGCTTCGACCGTCAATATTGATTCCATCCCTTATACTACAGGGATAGATAACGATCTCAACTCCTCGGCAGCCATCTGGTTCCTGCTGGATAAAAACGGGAAGTACAAGAAACACCTTGGATTCGGCGATCCCGATACACTACCGGCGATAAAAGTCCAAACCAAGGCCCTTACTGTTCGCTTCGACAACGAAGGCAACAGCTATGTCGGAGGGATGACCGATTGCGATCCCGTGTATCCGATGAACTATACCGTGACTCCCCGTGGACAGTCCGATGCCTTCTTCCTCAAAATCGATGCAGCGGGCAAACCCCTCTTCCTGCGTCGTGTCGGAGGACTGAAAGCCGACGAGATCAAGTCCCTTGCGGTAGATAAGGTGAATAACCGCCTTTATTTGGGGATGATCACCCAGAGTTCCCCGGCCTATTTTGGCCTGAATTATGCTCCGGCCATGACCGATCAGCAATCTCCGGTGACAATAAACCATAGCTACAACGACAAATCCGCCATTCTGGTGTATGACCTCATTAACTTCGGCCCGGAGAATCAGTTCAGCATCCCGGCGAAATCTCCGTTTAGCAAAGAGATATCCCTTACCGGGCTTCATGGAGTCAAACGCGTGG
This sequence comes from Bacteroidales bacterium, assembly GCA_051654305.1. GTDB lineage: Bacteria > Bacteroidota > Bacteroidia > Bacteroidales > UBA7332 > UBA7332. The sequence goes on from JBOFXU010000416.1 coordinate 2,608, forward strand.
CAAAAGTCGAAGGAACATTACCTCCGGGAATCACCTTCCAGGCCAATTCCACCAGTTTTCTTTTCTATGGTACTCCGACGATTGCAGGCACCTACACTGTCACGGTTTCCGTAGAAGACCTTGCCAGTGAAAATGCACCTTCGGGTTACCACAATCTCCAGACCTATACCTTCACAGTCACCACACCGACAAGTGCTGATGCCACTCCGGAAAATCCCGTACAGGTAATCAAGACCTCTGGAGGAGTGTTGATTTCTGGTTTTGAAGGCGAGGCACAGGTACAACTCATTGACCTTTCCGGCAAGATCCTCGTGCAGTCCCGCGTATATAGCGGACAGCTGGTACACTCACCGGTCACCACCGGTGTTCTACTCGTGAAAGTGATCACCGCCAAGGGCGTAAAAGTCTTCAAAGTAGTGTAATCTTTCTTTTCCGGTCCAATAAAAGCGGAGAGTGCCCCGGTACTCTCCGCTTTGTTGTTTTCGCCCCGAAACTCCTGCTATTTTTCCTTAAAACTCAGAACCAGACACCATTTTTACTGTTATTCTAAATAGCCGGTCCAACCCCAAAATCAGAGCACAACGAGGGTACCGGTCGTAAATCAATATCGGGAATGCAAAACGACAATGAAAACGAAGCAACCAATCCAAAGCACCTCATGGCTCAAGGTAAAGTCCATGATCATACTCCTGCTTTTGCTGACCAACGGAATAGACTCCGGAGGAGTAAAAGCAGCAAATCTGTTGCACTCCG
>JBOFXU010000417.1:0-4104 GCA_051654305.1 Bacteroidales bacterium
CGAAACAATTCGATACCATTTGTGATCTCTCTTTTTTATGATCGTAATATAATTCACTTCCTAACTTGCTCTCCTTTTGCAAAAAAATATCTTAGATATAAAATCTGACTGATCTTGGTGAAATTTACACAAATATCACTTTTATATTGAAATAAAAACATATATATTTGCACAAACAACAACAGAATTATTTTATTCTGACTCCGTAGCTCAGTTGGTAGAGCAAATGACTCTTAATCATTGGGTCGAGGGTTCGAGTCCCTCCGGGGTCACTGATCTTTTACAATGAAAAGCGAGATACCCTTTACAGAGTATCTCGCTTTTATTATTGTGACAAAATGTCAAAATCGTAATCGCTCAGAATAAGCCAGATTTTTTCTGATCACGCGATCAAGTATACAGGCCACTCATGAGACACCACATATACCATTGTATATCAACACATTAAACAAATCAGAAAGAGTTACGTATACTTCTAACTCAGGGTAAGTATATCTTTGCTCGGAAATGCGTTTAAACGCAAATGTTCATAAGTATAAACGCGGGCGTTCATTTAAATGAAAATATATTTTTGAACGTTTGAAGATTTATGTTCATACGTATCTCCTGTTACGTTTGAACGTATGATTTTTGCGAAGTTATCTGGCTGCATAAAAAAAAAGCGAAACCAGATGAATCATTCATTTTTTTGGAGCAACTTTTTCAGAAGTCTAAAAGAAAGCAAAAACAAAGAATTGATACCATTTTGATAGCAGGGTAAAGACGTTCAGCCAAACGGAAAACAATAAGGAAGATCATTAATAAGACCAGAAGACAAATAGAAATCGGGAAGCTCTTTTTACCACGATTCCCCAAAGCTTGGAAAAAGATGACAAGAACAGGAATATACCTCCTGAGAATGAGACGTATATAAAAAAGAAAAGGTTGTCTCACGACAACCTAAACCCCTTTTTATTAACCTTAAATCTAATACCATGAAAAACACGGTGCAAAAGTAGTTGTTAATTCATCCCTTTGCAAGTTTTTCAGCTTAAATCTTTCGGCTTTTAGCATCATTTAACCACTACTCTACATATAGCACTAACCCCTTAAGGTATTCACCTTCCGGATGGTAGATATTCACCGGATGATCTGCAGGTTGAGTTAACTGATTAATAATGCGAACACGTCTACCGGATTGAGCAGCAGCGCTAAAAACAGCTAAACGGAAGTTTTCTTTACTCACCACCTGAGAACAAGAGAAAGTAAAGATGATTCCACCAGGCTTAATCTTCTTAAACGCTTTGGCATTCAATTTCTGATATCCCTGCAACGCATTACGAAGCACATTCTTATGTTTCGCAAAAGCAGGAGGATCAAGAATAATCAAATCATATTCCCCTTCCTTCATATTATCAAGAAACTTGAAAGCATCTTCAGCAAAAGCCTTGTGACGAGGGTCGCCAGGGAAGTTTAGTTCAACATTTTTATTTGTCAAATCAATTGCCTTACCCGAACTGTCTACCGAATGAACTAATTCTGCTTCACCACGCATAGCATAGAAGGAGAAACCACCTGTATAACAGAACATATTCAATACTTTCTTACCTTTTGAGTAACGCTCAAGCAATGATCTGTTCTCTCTCTGATCCACAAAGAATCCGGTTTTCTGCCCTTTTAGCCAGTCGGCATGAAATTTCAGTCCATACTCTGTCGCAACAGTATTCGCATCACCTCCATACAGATATCCATCTTCCGGATTTAATTCTGCTTTGAAAGGCAATGTTGACTCTGATTTGTAATAAACATTTTTCAGCTCCTCACCCATAACCACTTTCAACGCTTCGAGTATCTCGAAACGAGCGATGTGCATTCCCGGAGAGTGAGCCTGAATAACAGCAGTTCCGTCATAAACATCGATGATAAGACCTGGCAAATGATCACCTTCACCATGAACAAGGCGATAAGCATTATTATAATCACCAGCAACCAAACCTAAGTTTTTACGTAGATCAAAAGCTGCACTTAGACGTTTAATCCAGAAATCCGAGTTAATCTCTTCTTTTTCGAATGTAAGTACGCGAACCGCAATACTACCGATCTGACAATGGCCAAAAGCAATAAAATTCTGCTTTGAGTCAATCACCTCAACAAGATCACCTTCTTCTACCCCATCCTCTATTTTTGCAATAGCTCCGGAGAAAATCCAAGGGTGAAAACGCTTTAATGACTCTTCTTTACCAGGCTTTAAGTATATCTTTTTATATGACATCTCTATAATGCATTAAAGTTTGAAGCCCAAAAAGAAACAATCCTTTTCGAACCCCAAACTTGAAATATTTTTTTTGCTTTATGATTAACAGTTACAACCTGAATCTTCACAGCTATCACCACATCCGCAGCTGCTGCATCCACCACCGCAAGAACCAGCTGGATTCAATTCTTCTTCTGTTGCGTCACGAACTTCAGCTACTTCTCCTACGAAGTGTAGGTTTTCACCTGCCAAAGGATGGTTGAAGTCAAGAACAACAACTTCGTCTTTCACTTCCACAACTGTTGCGTTCAAACGGTTACCTGCTGCGTCCATCATTGGAACAACATTACCCGGAGTTACGATCTCTGCGTCGAACTGACCTTCAACCATGAACATCTCTTTACCAAGTTCAAGTACGTGCTCATCATCGTACTCACCATATGCTTCCTCAGCAGACAAAGTGAAGTCAAATTTGTCACCTGTCTTCATTCCATCAAGTTTTGCTTCGAATGCAGGTAGCATTTCACCTACTCCGTAAACAAATGTAAGAGGAACTTCAGGAGTTGCTTTTTCCATCAACTCTTGTTCTTCGCCTACTAAAAGCTCGTACGTACAAGCTACGAATTTACCTGTTTTAATTGCTTCCATTTTTTATATTCTTATCAATTTTATAATAAGCTATATTATAGCTAATAATTAAAAGCCTTCTTCATCCGATCCATTGCTTCGACCAGAATAGAACGGGAACATCCGACATTCATTCGCATAAAATACTCCCCTTCTCCTCCAAACGCAAGTCCATCGTTAAATGCCAAACGTGCTTCGGAGACAAGCCGGTCTTTTATTTGCTCGTGAGTCAGCCCGGTTTTCGAAAAATCTAACCAGATCAGAAAAGAGGCATCCGGAATCATAGGTTTTATGTCCGGAATCTCTTTTTCAAGATAAGCCACCACAAATTTAATGTTTTCATTTATATAATCCAAAGCTTCAGACAACCATTCTTCTCCTTTTTCAAAAGCCTCCTTTGCTGCACAGAAAGCAAATAGATGCCCACCGGCCAAATCATTGCCTAAAACATAGGACTGAAAGCGCTCATAGATATCTGGATTTTGGATAATATAGAACGAACTTGCCAGCCCAGCCATGTTAAATGTCTTACTTGGAGCCATAAAAGTTACCGCTATCTGCTTTGCCTTTTCGGAAGCTAAAGCGAAAGGAGTATGCTCAAACTGCTTATGCGTTAAATCGGCATGAATTTCATCTGAAACTACAATTACATTATGCTCATAGCAAATCTCTGCCAAGCGAGCCAGCTCTGCCTTACTCCAGGAACGCCCGCCCGGATTATGAGGATTGCAAAGGATCAGCATTTTCACTAAAGGATCAGACACCAACTCTTCAAGTTGATCAAAATCCATCTTAAAGCGTTCTTCCTCAATCCACAGAGGATTAAAGACTAAAGAACGTGAACTATTCTTTACGACAGAGAAAAAAGGTGGATAAACGGGTGGTTGAATAACAACCTTATCACCTGGGTTAGTCAGTGCATTTACAGCAAAAGACAAACCCGGAACAATCCCCCCAACAAACCCCAGTTCGGTGAGAGCAATACTCCATCCATGCCGTTTCTTCAACCAGTTCTGAATAGAAAGCCAGTAATCATCTCCAGCTTTCGTGTACCCCCACACCAGATTCTCCGCTTGTTTTTTAACTGATTCCCGTATAAAAAGAGGAGTTTCAAAATCCATATCAGCCACCCACATTGGTATAAGATCCTCACGACCGAATACCTGATTCAGATTATCCACCTTGATGGCCTGACTACCTTTACGATCAACGATCTGATCAAAATTATATTTCATATTTCACGC
>JBOFXU010000418.1:0-3076 GCA_051654305.1 Bacteroidales bacterium
CCGTCCTTTGAGTTACCGTCTATAACAATTAATTCTACCTCCTTACTGGTTTGATTCTTTAAACTTTCAAGTGTCTGTTGTAGTCCCTCTTTGTTGTCTTTATTTATTGTTACAATTGATAAAATCATATCTCATTTGCTATAGTTTTATACGCAGATAATGTGTCTTTAATTATTCGGTCACTATTATGTCTGTACGCTGCAGTAGCTCGCCCCTTCTCTGATATTTTCAAAAGCAGATCCTCGTTCTCTTTTATTTCAGCAATTGTTTTAGCCAATATTTCAGCAGATGAAAAAAGAATTCCGGCTTCCCCATGTTCTAACATCGATTCATTTCCTCCTGCACATTTAGCTAAAACTGGAACCCCCAGTATCTGAGCCTCACAGATGCTGTTTGAGCTATTTTCAATATGGGAAGGATGTACATACAGATCACTGGATAGTAATATATCAATGATTCTTTTCTCATCAAGAATACCTTCAAATTCAATTTTTACATGACTCATCGTACTATTTTTCCCAAAGAGTTTTACACACTCGGAATGTTCTGATAAACCGATAATTCTCCAGATAATCTTCTCTTCTGTATATTGATCAAGCAATGCCGCAGTCTCTAAGACGATATCATACCCTTTGTATATTCGGTCTGAAATATTAGAAACAATCCGGATGCAATCTTTTTGTGGGTTATACTTCCATTTTTTCGATTTGTAGAATGGTTCGCGCAGAATTTCATCAATATGGAAGTACCTTGCTTTCCGATTAAGCTCTAATATACAGGCTTTATCAAAAGCTGTTCTACCGGCACAGTAGCTGGATTTTTCTAAAGCCTTACTTTCACGCTTTGCTGCTATCCCCATGGCTCTGTACTGATGTAAATAGGAGATCCCCCAGATCATCGCTTTGGGATGCATCAGAGACTTCAGAAAAAGCTCCCATTTTGCATGAAAACTTCGGAATTGCTCCGGATAGTAGTTTGAATACCATCGCTCTGCAACCCCTTGTATTTGGACCATTATATTCGGGAATTCATAGTTCAACAACTGAATGCCAAACCATTCACTACCAAATATATGTATAATATCAGGAGTAATACTTCTCAGGACTTCTGCGAATCGAGCTTCGTTTTTTGCACATTCCCAGATGCCCATTTGTCTTGGAATTACATTGAAAATTTTAAACTCGTAAGTGAGAGCGTTTTTAATTGGTATATAGGTGATTTTTCCTTCTTTTTGAATTGGTTGCTTTATCCGGGAATTGAAAACAACGTAAATTTCCTCGATTTCGGGTTCAAGGGCTAAACGAATGATGTATGAATCAATCCATCCACGTCCGTTGTATTCACCTTTATTTCCAAGAATCAGGGGAGGGGTATCTGTAAGAATTGCAATCTTCATCTTATATCTTTAAATCTTTCAGTAACCGTACATATACATCTATTCCTTCCCGTATCTCCGATTTACGAATATACTCATCAGCCGTGTGACTTCTGGCTGAGTCGCCCGGTCCGATCTTTACTGAGGTGAACGGCATTCTGGATTGATCCGAAAGCGTTGGTGAGCCAAAACATTCGAGACCCAAAAGACGTGCCCGTTCAACGATGGGATGATTCAGGTCGATTCCAGAGGAATTCAACCGGAAAGAGCGGGCTTTGAGTTCACATCCAAGTTCTTTCTGCAGATATTCGAATGCTTCTTCGTTCGTGTAGCATTCATTTGTTCTCACATCCAGCGTGAAGTTAAACCGGTCGGGAACTACATTGTGCTGGCTACCCGCCTGTACGATCGTCATCGTTGCCTTTACTTCACCCAACAGGGGAGATACTTTCGGGAAACGGAGATCTTTTAATTTGGCTATAACAGGAAGTGCTTCGTAGATAGCATTAACTCCCTCATTACGTGCGGCATGTCCCGATTTTCCTTTCACATATCCATCAATCACGACCAGCCCTTTCTCTGAAATTGCAAGTTGCATGCGTGTAGGTTCACCTACAATAGCCAGATCGATATCCGGTAAAAGAGGTAGAACCGATGCAATACCCTCTTCTCCCGATACCTCTTCTTCTGCCGTGGCAGAAAAGATCAGGTTATAGGGTAAATCTCTCTTTTTTAGCAACAGAAAAGCGCAAAGAAGAGAAACAACGGAGGCTCCGGCATCGTTGCTTCCAAGTCCCCACAGAATATCCTCCTCCTCCTCAGCTCCGAAAGGGTTCTTACTCCAGTCTGAGGACGGTTTTACCGTATCGATATGGGAGTTCAATAATAGGGTCTTTTTGCCTGAATCGAACGGATGAGCATAGGTCCAGATATTATTCCCACTTCTTTCAAAAGAAAGATTCAGTGCACTCAACTTTTGCTCAAGGATGTTGACCACATCCGATTCGTTTCGACTCAGAGATGGGGTTTGGATCATCTCTTTCAACAGATCAACACCCCAGTAGTATAGTTCATCTTCACACATAATCTTTATTTATTTCAGTTGCATAAAATAACTCCTCTCTTCCGGAGATAATCTTTCGATGGCATACCTCAGAGAAGTACGGGATAGTCTACCGATATGGGCTTTCAGAAATTCTTTCAAGGTTTGTTCGTCCTTTTTTCCGATTTCACGTAGTACCCATCCTACAGCTTTTCGCATCAGGTCTTCCGGATCTTGCAACAGGATTTCACACAAACTCAAGGCATCCTTCAGATCGTTATTCCGGACAAAAGCCAGTGTTGTAATCACAGAGATACGTCTTTCCCACAGGTTCTCGCTTTTCACCAGCTTATACAACAATGACCGATCTCTGTTTTCGAGATATTTCCCTATGATTTTCGGAGCCGAAAGGTCAACAAGATCCCAGTTGTTGATCTGTCTCATGTTTTTTATGTAGAGTTCAAAAATAGCCTCCCGATCTTCTGATTTCTTTTTCTGAAACTTGAAAATACAGATTTCGAGCGCACAGACTCTGCATTCGTGCTCTACGCTCTGAAGAAGCTTTTCGGCTTCTTCGAGCGGTATATGCTGATACTTTTTAGCAATGCTTCGCGTCACAGGAACCGTTATTCCAAGAAATATGTCACCATATCCGTATT
>JBOFXU010000419.1:0-2543 GCA_051654305.1 Bacteroidales bacterium
CTACCTCGATAAAGAGGAACTTTATAAGAACCGCAAAAACTACCGCATGAGCGAAGAACTGCTCGAACAGTTCACGCGCGAATATATAGAAGCTCAACCTACTCCCCACGTTTTATTCACGTGGCACGGGGGCGAAACACTGATCCGTGGCATCGAGTTCTTCCGCAAAGCGCTCCTTTTTCAACGCAAATATGCACGAGGACGTCAGATTACCAACACGCTTCAGACCAACGGGATTCTGCTCAACGACGAGTGGTGCCAGTTCTTCAAAGAGAATGATTTTCTGATTGGGATCTCTATCGACGGACCCGAACATTGCCACGACGTGTACCGTACCGACAAAGCCGGGAACGGAACATTCCACAAAGTTATGGCAGGACTCGAACTGCTTCGCAAACATCAGGTAGAATTCAACATTCTATCCGTGGTAAACAACTACAATGTTAAATATCCGCTCGAAGTCTATCGCTTCTTCAAAAGCACAGGCGCTCAGTTTATCCAGTTTTCGCCCGTAGTCGAACGTGCTGGCGAACGCACTGACGGCCTCCGTCTGCTGGCTCCGGGCGACACACAACCTGCTGCTGTCACCTCCTGGTCGGTGGATGCCCTGGAATACGGCCGTTTCATGACTACCATCTTTGATGAGTGGGTACGCAACGATGTCGGCAGAGTCTACGTGCAGATGTTTGACTCTACCCTTGCCGGTGTCATCGGCGAAAATCCAGGTGTATGTATTTACGCCAAAACCTGTGGCCATGCCTCGGCTATGGAGTACAACGGCGACGTATATGCGTGCGACCACTTTGTGTTTCCCGAAAACAAACTCGGCAACATCAAACAGAAGTCGCTTGTGTCCATGATGCTCTCCGAACAGCAGACACGCTTCGGACGTGCAAAGCGCGACACGCTTCCGAAACAGTGCCTTCAGTGCGAATTTCTGCAAATGTGCAACGGCGAGTGTCCTAAAAACCGCATCATCAAAACAGACGACGGCGAGAACGGCCTCAACTATCTGTGTCAGGGACTGAAGCACTACTTCAACCACGTAATGCCTTACATGAACTTTATGGCGAACGAATTGTCCTGCAAACGTCCGCCTGCAAACATCATGGCAGCACTACGCAACAGCGATCTGTCACAAAACAGATAGCAAAAAGACAAACTATTTTCCTAATCTAAATCATAACGAAAAATGAAATTTACACAAACAGAAATTGACGGGGTTTGGATCATCGAACCTGCGAAGTTTGGCGACACTCGCGGATACTTCATGGAAGCATTCAAAAAAGACCTTTTTGAACAACATATCGGGAAGGTGAGTTTTATTCAGGACAACGAATCCAAATCCGGATTCGGAGTTCTGAGAGGCCTCCACTATCAGGAAGGTGAATTTTCACAGGCAAAACTTGTGCGCGTCGTTTCGGGCAAAGTCCTCGATGTAGCCGTTGACCTGCGCAAAGACTCTCCTACCTACGGCAAGCACGTAGAGGTAGAGCTCAGCGACGAAAATGCCCGCCAGCTCTTTATCCCCCGCGGATTTGCCCACGGGTTTGTCGTACTCAGCGAGACTGCCGTCTTTACCTATAAGGTAGACAACATTTACGCACCGCAAGCCGAACGCACCGTACGTTTCAACGATCCGCAACTATCGATCGACTGGCGTATCAGCGATGCCGAAATGAAACTCTCCGAAAAAGATGCTCAGGGAGCCCCTTTCAGCGAAAGTTACCGCTTCTGAACCCTTTTTAAAACAGCACAGCCAAAAAGGATATGTAAGATAAACCGCCCTTTTTGGTGCTGTTTTCATAGTTAATCAGAGTAAATAATAGCTTTTATAAAGAAAAAAGTCGTTAATCGATCACTTTTTTTGCAAAAGTGCTTTATAAATCGTTATATTTTTTACTTTTGTATCTCAAATAGGAAGGGTAGAAATGGTAGAGTTTCCCTTTAAATTCCACTAATTTATTTCTTGTAACTTAAATTTTAATTGAACATTTAAAAATGAAAGTATTAAAGTTTGGTGGTACTTCTGTGGGAACTGCACAGAGAATGAAGGAGGTTGCAAACTTAATTTGCAATGGTGAAAGAAACCTTGTCGTTCTTTCAGCTATGGCGGGAACTACCAATACCCTCGTGGAAATTTCGGATTATTTTTATAAGAGAAATCCGAACGGTGCTAATGAAACAATCAACAAACTCGAAAACAAATACAAAAAAGAGATTGATGAATTGTTTACTACAGAGGAGTATAAACAAAAGACGTTACAAGCGGTAAAAGCGATTTTCGATCATATTCGTTCATTTTCGAAGGACCTATTCACGCTCTTCGAAGAGAAAATCGTATTAGCGCAAGGAGAACTTATCTCTACAGTAATGATGAACAACTACCTCAACGAGATTGGGGTAAGATCCGTACTACTTCCAGCATTAGAGTATATGCGTACGGACAAAAATGCAGAACCTGATCTGCAATTTACAAAAGAACATCTGACCAAGTTGCTTGAACCTTACCGCGATGTCAACCTGTTTATCACCCAGGGCTA
>JBOFXU010000420.1:0-3473 GCA_051654305.1 Bacteroidales bacterium
TAATGTTTGTTGCTGAGATAACATAAATATATCCTTTTTTTATCACCTCTAAGATACGAAAAAAGGTGCAAAAAAAGAAACACAATACATTCCTTTTTTACACCTTTTTATTTGCTTATTCAAGATAGAGGGTTTTTCAGTGCCCTCTCCTCAGACAGCACGCTTTTTTTTATATACATATAAGAGTTTAGATTATCCCCTCAATCAGATCCGGCACTTCTATGTCAGAACACTTGATTTCCATCATCAGTTCCCGACCTCGTTGCGTGAGCACAAAATACATCTGACGTTTGTCCTCCACCCCCATGATTCGCTCAATCAGCTCTTTCTTCTCTACCGATTTAATCACTTTCGAAGTATTCGACGAAGAAAGACCAAGCATATCGCCGATTTCACCCGACGACAACCGTTCGTGCTTCATCAGACTACAAAGCAACATACCCTCATTCAGGCAGATCCCATAGAGCTTCTCAAAGTTCAGCTCAAACTGATAGACTGCACGCTGGACATCTCTGATCTTACATAATTTTTCCATCACACTAATTGTATAATCCTGTTCGGTGCAAAATTAAATAAATAGATTGACATTTGCGTTTTCTGCACGTTCCATATAAGTGGCTACCCCACCGATTGTCACCTCATCCATCAACTCTTCACGAGCAACCCCCATCACATCCATAGACATTTGACAGGCAATAAACTCCACACCACTCTCAATGGCCTGGTCACGCAATGTTTCCAGAGAGTCAATCCCTTTGATATTCATAATATGACGCATCATTTTGTCTCCGATACCCCCCATACTCATCTTAGATAAACTCAATTTCGACGAGTCTGACGGAAGCATCATACCAAACATCTTCCCGAAAATATCCTTCTTCACTTTCGGTTTTGAAACTTTCTTAATCACATTCAGTCCCCAGAATGTAAAGAATATCGTCACTTTTTCACCCGTTGCAGCCGCACCATTTGCCAGAACAAATGTAGCCAGCGCCTTATCCAGATCATCACTAAACATGATCAGGGTCTTCCCCTTAGGTGCATTTGTACCGATCATACTGCATGCTTTCGGAGCCTGCTTTTCGATCACAACCGAATATTTCCCTTTATTCTCAGCATTCGAGATCAGAAGATTCCCTGTCGTATTACACCAAGCCTGAGCATCACGGGCAAAACCGGCATCCGTTGCCACTATCTCTACACGTTCGCCCTCAGCAATGGCATCCATCGCCTGTTTCACCTTCAAAATCGGACCCGGACATTGCAAGCCACAGGCATCTACTTTCACTGTTTTTATCGTTGTTTCCAATCGTTGTGTCTCTATATCTGTTTTATCTTCTTTCAAAATCTTCGCTTCAATACTCTTCACCGGCGCCGTAGCCGTAGAGAATGTTTTATATCCCCCGGATAAGTTACGTACTCGTTCAAACCCTCTGCCTTTCAATATCTTCAAGGCAAGATACCCACGTAACCCGATCGCACAGAAAATTACAATATCCTTGTCTGCCGGGATCTCATCCAGACGCCCGCGTAAATCATCTACCGGAATATTCACCGCTCCCGGAATGGTCCCAAAAGAAAACTCATCTTTCGTACGCACATCCAGCAGAAAAATATCCGAACGATCCATCATCAGCAATTCACGCCATGTAATAACAGGCATCGTTTTATGGATCACATTATTGGCCACATATCCCGCAATCGCGATCGGGTCTTTTGCCGACGAGAACGGAGGAGCATAAGCGTGTTCCACTTCCATCAGATCATAAATGGTTCCGCCGTTCTTGATCAGCAAAGCAATCTGATCAATTCGTTTGTCCACTCCGTCGTATCCCACCGCCTGAGCTCCAAGCAATTTTCCATCCCCTGGACTAAACACCAGCTTTATGGTCAACGGCAGAGCATTCGGATAATATCCCGCATGCGAACCCGAATGTGTCGTCGAACTCTGATACGCAATGCCCATCTGTTTCAGACGCTTTGCCGCCAATCCTGTTGATGCCACAGTCATATCGAACACCTTCGCAATGGAAGTACCTATAGCACCTTCATATTTAGTCCTATTGTTGCTTACCATATTATCTGCCACGATACGCCCCTGACGATTCGCCGGATTCGCCAAATAGTTCAACCACGGCTTTCCGGTCAACGGATGAGGAAATTCAATAGCATCCCCCACGGCATAAATATCCTTCACCGAAGTTTCCAGATACTCATCCACCCAGATCCCTCCGGTTTCTCCAATCTTCACACCGGCCATTTTTGCCAGAGTCGTCTCCGGACGTACCCCTATCGAGAGAATCACCAGATCCGTATCAAGGCTCTGCCCGCTTTTAAAGAAAACTCTTAGTTTCTTTCCGTGACGTTCAAACTTCTCCACACTCTGCTCCAGGTATAAATCTACCCCCTTTTGCATAAGATGCTGATGTACAAACGAAGCCATCGAAAAATCAACCGGAGCCATCACCTGATTTCCCATCTCTACAATCGAAACTTTAGCTCCGGTATGATGCAGATTTTCAGCCATCTCCAGACCAATAAAACCAGCCCCGACCACAACTGCGTTTTGAACCTTATTTACCGACATATAATTTTTTATACGGTCCGTATCTGCCACATTTCGCAGCGTAAAGATTCCATCAGAGTCAATTCCACTCAACGGAGGACGAATCGCTGTAGCCCCCGGAGAAAGCAGAAGTTTATCGTACGACTCCTCGTAGACCGATCCGTCAGCACGACGAATACTCACACTCTTTTTCGCAGGATCTACCCCAATCACTTCACTCTCCACACGCACATCTACCTGAAAACGCCCACCAAAGGAGGCAGGTGTTTGCAGAAATAATTTCTCACGATCTTCAATCGTGCCCCCTATATAATACGGCAAACCACAATTGGCATACGAAATATATTTCCCCTTTTCCAGCATGACGATCTCTGCAAATTCATCGGCTCTTCTGATTCGGGCTGCCGCTGTTGCGCCACCGGCAACGCCTCCTACAATTACATGTTTCATGACTCTATATCGTTTTTCTTTGATTATCTACTCAAATACGTTGAAAAGAAGTATCTTCCACTGGAAGACGGATGCAAAGATATACCTTCCATTGGAAGATAAAAATTATTTCGTACTTTTTTTTCATTCCGGGTAAACCACCTCTAAAAATTAGCCTTAAAACTGCATCTGCTACCCATTGAATACCAACACTTTCACACATCACACAGTCTTAGACACGCCATTTTACTAAAAATTCCCTTACAAAATGATTGCACAATCCAAATAATCTCTCTATATTTGCATCGCAATCGGGAAACAACACTCGATAGCAAGACCACATTGGAGAGATGGCAGAGTGGTCGAATGCGGCGGTCTTGAAAACCGTTGTACTGCAAGGTACCGGGGGTTCGAATCCCTCTCTCTCCGCAACAAACGCTGAAAATCAGCAGATTGCAAAACAAACACCCAGTTTTAC
>JBOFXU010000421.1:0-5991 GCA_051654305.1 Bacteroidales bacterium
CGCAACTGGTAGGTGGCGTCAGACAGAAGCAGATTCTGGTGCTGAGAGTGTATATCAATCAACTGTGTAGCCAGTTCCTTCAGGAGATTGAGGGTTACAGGTGTATCATTAATAAACGCACGGGACTTTCCCCCAGGAAAAAGTTCGCGTCGTAAAATGCAGTGACAGGCATCGTATTCGATTTCGTTCTGCATGAAAAATGATTCAAGCTGGTAAGCCGATAGATCAAAGTGTCCTTCAATGATACTTTTCATCTCGCTGTCTTTGAGTGCCTTTGAGTCGGCTCTCTGTCCGAGAATGAGAGATAGAGCACCAAGGATAATTGATTTACCGGCACCGGTTTCACCGGTAATTGTCGTAAATCCTTTGTCGAAGTCGATCTCAAGAGTATCGATCAGCGCAAAGTTACGTATATATAAAGACTTAATCATGTTAAGTTACTGATTGGTACGTAAAGATTCAAAACGATTGCGTTGGGTTGGGTAGAGCTCTGAGAGAAGTTTGTAAATTTCTTCTTTCTCCGCTCCTCCACTTTTCGAATAAATTTCGGGCATTTCCTCCAGTTTCGCATCTCCGAATGTGGTGATTAATGTCGTCATCGGGCGATCTGATCGCAGTTTTCTGAGTACGGGTGCAGAGGAGGTGATTTTCAAACGTCCTTTCTCGACACTGTTGCTCATTTCGTCCAGTCCCAAGCGATGGTAATTGTACCAAAGTTCGCGGTAGGGCTTTGCTGATTCGTCCAGGATGTCATTAATAATCAAACCACGGCTTCGTTTTCCCTCAGAAGGGTTCCATCCTGTGCTACCTGAGGAGAATTGAGCGGAGGCGATAGCCTGAGCTTGCTGGTAGAAAGGAGTGCCTCCGAACGGTGAAAAGCTGTCAAAATCGGTACCGAGAATGTAGTAAGCATAAAATGCCATGATGGCAGTCAGGTTACTTTCGATTGCATTTATGTTGAAATGCAACGGTTCAAATTCACGAAACTCAAAATCGATGCTTACGTCCCTAAGATTTAAAAGGGTGGACTTGTAGGAGGAGTTGTAGACCGGACGTTTTGCCTGGATCTGCAACTCTCCTTTATAATTATTCCCTTCAGCCTCGTTCAGCGTTAAAACAAATGTAGCTTCAATCTTTTCGTTTGCCGAAAATTTCGCATCGCTCCATTTTTGCTCGTTCATAAATTCGGTAAGTTTGTTTTGCAGGGTCTGAAACGGTTGTTTGTTTGTTCCCTGAATTTTATCGCTGTTTACGTCTACCCGCACCTTCAACTCCTGACTGAGCAGAGGTGAGAGTGAGCAGAGTGCAAGCAGGACCGAACATAGAATACGATACATAGTATTAACGTCTTGATTAAAGGAATATGAAGAGATGACCGTCGGGAGCTAAGTTTATTTTGCTCCGTTCAGGTATTTTTTCAATACCGAAACGATGTCATTGGCTACCTCTGATTTTGATTTTAGTTCAAAGGAAGTCTCTGTACCATTTCGTTCAATAATAGTAATCTGATTAGTATCAACACGAAATCCGGCTCCTTTGTTGCGTAGAGAGTTCAGAACAATGAAATCAAGATTCTTTCGTTCTAATTTTCTTTGTGCATTTTCGAGCTCATTTTGTGTTTCAAGTGCAAATCCGACAAGGATCTGGTCCTCTTTTTTGTTGGCTCCAACAGCAGCTGCAATATCTTTTGTCGGTTTGAGTGTGATCGTCAGATTATCCTTTTCGCGTTTAATTTTTTCAGTAGCTCTGATTTCGGGTGTAAAGTCTGCAACAGCCGCACAAAGAATAACCGCATTGGCTTCTGGTTGCATAGCCATTGTGGCATTATACATCTCTTCGGCAGATTCTACATCCACGCGTTTGATATTTGGATGAACAGTTTTCTGATCGACAGGTCCTGAAATTAAAGTGACTTCAGCCCCAGCTTCAGCGCATGCTTCAGCGATAGCAAACCCCATTTTTCCCGAAGAGTAGTTTCCGATGAAACGTACAGGATCGAGTTTTTCGTAGGTAGGGCCTGCGGTTATCACCACTTTCTTACCGGTTAACTCTTCGCGTGAAGCGAAATAGTTTTCGAGGTAAGCAACGATATTCTCAGGCTCGTCCATGCGTCCTTTTCCGATCAGACCACTGGCAAGTTCACCGGCTGCTGGTTCGATAATATGATTTCCGAACGAGCGAAGCAGGTCGAGGTTGTTATGTGTGGAAGGGTGAGCATACATGTCAAGGTCCATAGCGGGTGCAATAAATACCGGCGCTTTACATGACATGTAGCAGGTTACCAGTAAATTGTCCGCAATACCATGAGCCATTTTACCCATGGTAGATGAAGTAGCAGGAGCGATAAGCATAGCGTCAGCCCACAGTCCCAGACTAACATGGCTGTGCCAGTGTCCGTCTTTTTCAGAGAAAAAATCACTGTAGACCGGACGACCGGTCAATGTAGAAAGGGTTAGCGGAGTAATAAACTCTTTCCCGGCTGGAGTCATAAGCGCCTGTACGGTTGCACCTTTTTTTACCAAAAGACGGATTAACTGAGCTGCTTTGTAGGCAGCGATACTTCCGGTAACTCCTAATAGTATGTTTTTACCTTTAAGCATAGCTTATAAAGAAATTACAAGTTACAGAGGTGTTCTCTCTGTAGAAAGAGGAATTGACTTCTATAACTTGTAATTTATTAGATTTGATTATTTACTAAATTCACGTAGTTTAATGTTGGTAAGGACTTTCTTTGTGTGTAAAGTAAAGTCACCCTGCATTATCCAACCATAGTATCCGGGATCGTTTTTGAGAACGTCTACTACCGGTTTTCCGCGGTACTTGCCAAAGTTGAAAACTTCCACATCATCGTCATTTAAAACGATTCGGCCCGCAAAATCAACATTGCGGTTCTGACGCGAATAGTCTGCCAGGAAGTTCATGTCATTTTCAAGCTCATCCGGGTATCTGTCCAGTTGGGCTTTCAAAATTTCATAAGTAGCAAGCGTATCAGCTTCTGCACTGTGTGCGTCTACGAGTTCTTTTTCGCAATAGAATTTGTATGCTGCTTCGAGCGTGCGTTTCTCCATCTTGTGGAAAATTGTCTGCACATCGATAAACTTACGTTTACTCAGATCGATATCTACTCCGGCTCTCAGAAATTCTTCTACCAAAAGAGGGATATCAAAGCGGTTTGAGTTGTAGCCTGCTAAATCACAGCCTTCGATTTGCTGAGCCAAGCTTTTTGCAATCGCTTTAAAAGTAGGACAGTCGGCAACCATCTCATCTGTGATACCGTGAATCGCCGAAGCTTCAGCCGGGATAGGTATTTCTGGATTTATACGTCGGGTTTTAACCTCTTCAGTACCGTTAGGGAAGATCTTTATATAGCAAATCTCAACAATACGGTCTGACGTGATATTAATTCCGGTCGCTTCCAAATCGAAAAAGACAATCGGATTTTTCAGGTTTAATTGCATACCTATTCAGTTTTATTAGTCGTTCAACATCATCGGCATCAGAAGCATCAGCAGGTTTTCACCTTCGTTTTGCTCCAGTGGAGTAATTACACCGGCACGAGAAGAGTCGGTTAGCTCCAGGCAGATTTCAGTTGAATTGATGTTGTTCAAAATTTCAACAAGGAAAGATGATTTAAAACCGATGTTAATCGGAGCATCGTGATACTGGCAAGTCAGGCGCTCTTCTGCTGCTGTAGAGAAGTCGATATCCTGTGCCGAGATGACGATTTGGTTCTCAGAAATCTGAAGTTTCACAAGGTTGCTTGCCTGGTTTGAGAAGTGAGATACACGACGCAAAGCAGCCATAAGCAGAACACGGTCAATAATCAGTTTGAACGGAGATGATTGAGGAATTACTGCATTGTAATTCGGGAATCTACCTTCGATCAAACGACAGATCATGCGGTAATTTGAGAACGTGAAATATGCGTTACGGTCATCAAATTGAATTGTTACTTCTCCTTCTTCTTTTGGCAGAATGTTTTTCAACATATTTGCCGGTTTTTTAGGAAGGATGAACGAAGATTTCATTTCCGAATGAATCATCGAATTTTTGAAACGAACCAGTTTGTGGCTGTCTGAAGCTACAAATGTGATTGATTCCTGATCGATGTCGAAGAAAATTCCGTTCATAACCGGACGAAGCTCATCATCAGCCGTAGCAAATAGCGTTTTTGTCACACCGTTTAGTAATGACTCAACGTCTGTTTTCAGGCTAAGGCTGTTAGGTGTCAGCTCCGGAGAAAGTGGATACGTTTCACCACTCTGTCCGATCAGGTTATATTTCCCGTTCTGGAAATAGATAAACACCTCCAGGTTTGTATCGTTAATTTCAAACACCAATGGTTGTTCCGGTAGTTCGCGAATCGGATCTACAAGCATTTTAGCCGGAATAGCAAACAATCCACTACCTTCCCCGTCGGCAACACGCATGGAAGTTTCCAGCGTTGTTTCTCCGTCAGATGCCTTGATGGTCAACACATCCTGGTCCAGAGTAAAAAGAAAGCTATCCAGAATCGGAATTGTATTTTTACTGTTTATCACTCTGCCAATTGTTTGCAGATGAGCTAAGAAATCGGTGCTTGATACTACAAATTTCATAGGAATATATTTAAATTTTATTCTTTTCTTTTAGAGTAAACGGCTATCTCTATCCGTTCTAACAAAAATAGAAAAAAGGATAGAATTATGCAGTTTACGGCTATATAATTATTCTGCAAACTTATAAAAAAAGCCTGATTTACTAAACCTTTCTCGCTTAAACTTTTGCTGTAGATACAATGTTATTTGGATATATAATTATCACTATGAAACATTTACGGATATGAACGAAATAATTGAGAATAGTGACCTTGTTTTTTCATTCTTGGCTGTACTACCGGGTTTTCTGATGATCCCGGGTATTGCCTTTTTTTATGGGGGACGGGTTGAAAAGAAAAATAGTTTAACCATGATGAGTTACTCTTTTCTGAGTGTCGCCGTCATTACTGTTTTGTGGGTGCTCTGGGGGTTCTCTATGGTATTCGGCGAAGATTTTCTGGGACTGACAGGTCATCCGGGAACTCATTTTATGCTACAGGGGTTAGGTTTAGAGCCAATGGCATCGGGGGAGTATGCATCTCCTCTTCCATTGCTTTTTATTTCTCATCTTATTTTTGCGTGCATCGCTTCAGCCTTTATGTCTGGAGCTGTGATGAATCGCATGAAAATCGGAGGATGGATCAAGTTTATTGTATTATGGAATTTGCTGGTGTATTTACCCATTGCTCATTGGGTATGGGGGAGTGGGTTTTTAAGTAAATGGGGTTTTGTGGATTATTCGGGAGGAGCAGTTGTTCATATTTCGGCTGGTTTTGGCGCATTAGCCTTGGTCAAGTTTCTGGGAAAACGTACATTTATATTACCTCATTCGTCCGGTAGTGTTACGAGAATGCTTATCGGAGCTTCATTATTGCTTTTTGGCTGGAGCGGACTTTCTGTCGGTGGAGCCCTGTCAACTGGAGCAACAGCTTTGAATGCACTTCTGAATATGACAATCGCGTCAGCTTTTGCATCGGTTGTAGGTGTTGTGATAAGATATCAAAAGGAACATCGCTTCTCTTTCGAAGCCATATTTACGGGAGCCTTATCGGGATTGGTAATAATTGCCCCATCTTCAGGATTTGTCAATGCTCAGGTTGCTCTGCTGTTGGGATTGATTGCTCCCTTTATAGCCTATTATACAGGAGTGTTTGCTCAAAAAATGCGCTGGGATGATCCTTTGGGCGTATGGTGTTTGCATGGCATGTGCGGATTTGCAGGTACTCTGCTCACCGGCTTTTTCTTTATGAATGAATCAGGCACTACTTTCTCCGGGACCTATCAGGTTTTTATTCAGCTTTTAGGCGCACTGTTTGTAGGGGCATATTCATTTATTATAACCAGTGTCCTGCTCCAGCTGATAGATCTTATCTCCCCTGTTCGTATTTCTGATGCAGTACAGTTTGAAGGGTTA
>JBOFXU010000422.1:0-1826 GCA_051654305.1 Bacteroidales bacterium
CGGGAACCGGACTCGAACCGATGACCTTTGGGTTATGAGCCCAACGAGCTACCACTGCTCCATCCCGCGATGTTTGTGATACAAAGGTACTGCTTTTTTCTTCTCCCGCAAACTTTTTGCTATTTATCTTTCAAGTGTACTCAATAAATAGATAATTCGTACTTGCAAAATGTGGATCAACGGATAAACACGGTTGGTGCAGATCTTTTTTTCGTACTATCTTTGTGTCATGAAAGCAGAAAACATACTACGCGATATTCTTCCAGAACTGTTGATTGATAATTTCGATATTGTAAAGTACGAAAAGACAGATAGCCAATTTAATATTTGGTTAGATGAGAAGAAAGTGCAGATAAAAGAAGATGCACAGAATGAAAATATAATCTCACATGGTTTCACTTCGTATCGAACAATTCAGGATTTCCCCATACGAGGCAGAGCTTGCTATCTTCACGTTCGAAAGCGTAAATGGTTTGATACATCCACGGGGGAGATATTCAGTTATGAATGGGATTTATCTGAACACGACAAAACTAAGCTGAATGCTGAGTTTGTCGCTTTTTTAAAAGAAAACGATTGAGAACACCCCTGTAAGTATTTCTACCTTAGCCTCCCTTAATTGCCTTAATGGGCAAACATTACGTAAACAGTATAAAGATATTTTCAGTGGTTTCCGAACGTGGAGCCAGCTGAGACATGCAGAAGACTACCTGATATTCGAAGAGAATCTGGGAGATAATTTGAGTCTTGATGAGACTTGTCTTAGTAATGGTGATGTCTATACAATTCTTACGAATAAGTCTGCTCATGGCCGTAAAGGAGCGATTATTGCAATGGTGAAAGGGGTTTCGTCAGATATTGTGAGCGGAATATTTAAACAATTACCACATGAAGGCCGTATCCGTGTAAAGACAGTGACAACAGATCTTTCTTCTGCCATGATGCTGACAGTAAGAAGGTGCTTCCCAGCAGCTAAACTAATAAATGATAGATTTCATGTACAGCAGCTTATGTCAGAGGCTGTTGATCAAATACGTATTCGTTTAAGATGGCAAATACTTGAAGAAGAGAATAAGAATATTAAGGAACACCGGCTGAAGAGAAAAGAGGCCAAGACTAAATCTGAACGCGACAAAATTGGCCATTGGATACCCGTACGCATGAGTAATGGTGAAACAATGCCACAAATAATAGCAAAGAGTAAACATATAATACTGAAGAACAAATCCAAATGGAATCAACAGCAGAAAGAGAGGGCTGAGATTTTATTTGATCAATACCCTGTACTCAAAAAGGCTTATGATTTATCAATCGAACTCACGAAAATATTTAACAAGAAGATAAAACCGGAGGAGGCAAAGCTTTCTCTCGCAAGATGGTACAATAAAGTCGAAGGATTTGGCGAATACAACCTTAATAAAGTCCTGGATACTTTTGAGAACCATTATATCACAATCATAAATTATTTTGATCAAAGACTTACGAATGCTTCAGCCGAATCGTTCAACGCTAAAATTAAAGCTTTGAGATCTCAGTTTAGAGGGGTTAGAGATATTAAATTTTTCATGTACAGATTGACGATGTTATATTCATAATCGAGAGAATACCAACCGTGTTTATCCGTTGATCCGAGATTGTTTGAAAAATGGGGAGGACATAAAAAAAGAAAAAGCGTCAGGGGAAGACGCTTTTCCAAGCGGGTGAACTCATACTATGTCCTATCACAGGTAAACATAAGTTCTCGAGAATCAAAAAAAGTTAGATTAATAGCTTATAGTAACTCTATTTGTATATTGTAATATTAAATATTATCAGTTTAATTTCAG
>JBOFXU010000423.1:0-3930 GCA_051654305.1 Bacteroidales bacterium
TTCCAGAAAAGTTTTATTACCTCGCCCTCCTCGTCAAGAGAAAAACGCATAATTTCTTTGCACAGAAAAAACCATCTATAAATACTAAAAGAGTCTTCCTTCCGGAAGACTCTTTTTTTTGTCTGCTCAAGCGAGAAATTCAGCAAAATAGCCATACTGCTCGTTCCCGAAACCATGTTAAAATTATTATCCGTCCCACACGACTTCCAACACAACTTCTTGCCTTTTATTTGCCTTTTTAGGCTATCAAATTCAAAATGTTTGTAGCATAGATTCAATATTTTTTCTATTTTTGCGTCAGTAAAAAGCAATAATGCAAAAATACTCTTACTAAATAATTGAAATAGTATGCAAACAATTGACAAATTCAATTTTGCCGGAAAAAAAGCGTTTGTACGCGTAGATTTCAACGTTCCGTTGAATGCAGATTTCCAAATTACAGATGATACTCGTATCCGTGCGGCACTGCCTACATTGAAAAAAATTCTAGCTGATGGTGGTAGCATTATTATTGGTTCTCACCTTGGTCGTCCTAAAAAAGGTCCAGAAGATAAATTCTCTTTGAAACATATCATCAATCACGTTTCAGAACTTCTTGGTGCACCTGTTCAATTTGCAAATGATTGTATGGGAGCTGAAGCAGCTGAAAAATCAGCAGCTTTGAAAGCTGGTGAAGTTCTATTGCTTGAAAACCTTCGTTTCTATGCTGAAGAAGAAGGTAAACCACGTGGTTTAGCTGAAGACGCTACAGACGAAGACAAAGCTGCTGCTAAAAAAGCGGTAAAAGAGAGCCAAAAAGAATTTACAAAAAAATTAGCTACTTACGCTGATGTTTATGTAAACGATGCATTTGGTACTGCTCACCGTGCTCACGCTTCTACAGCTTTGATCGCTGCTCACTTTGCAGCAGAGAACAAAATGTTTGGTTTCTTGATGCAAAACGAAGTTGATGCTGTTGAGAAAGTATTGAAAGAGCAAGTAAAACCAGTATCTGCAATCATTGGTGGATCTAAAGTTTCTTCTAAAATTACTATCATCGAGAACCTTCTTGACAAAGTAGATAACCTAATCATCGTTGGTGGTATGGCATTTACTTTCTCTAAAGCTCAAGGTGGTAAAATTGGTAGCTCTCTTTGCGAAGATGATATGCTTGATCTTGCAAGAACAATCATCGCTAAAGCTGAGAAAAACGGAGTAAACATCGTTCTTCCTGTTGACTGTGTTGCTGCTGACAAATTTGCTGCTGACGCTGAAACTCAAATCTGCTCAGACAAAAATGTTCCTGATGGATGGATGGGTCTTGACATGGGTCCTGAGTCAATCGTGAAAGTTTGTGAGGTAATCAAAAACTCTAAAACTGTTCTTTGGAATGGTCCTGCCGGAGTATTTGAATTCGAAAAATTCGCTGCTGGTTCTAAAGCTGTTGCAAATGCAATCGTTGAAGCTACTGCTAACGGAGCTTTCTCTTTGATCGGTGGTGGTGACTCAGTTGCTTGTATCAACCAACTTGGTTTGGCTAAACAAGTAAGCTACGTTTCTACTGGTGGTGGAGCTCTTCTTGAGTTCATCGAAGGTCGCGTACTTCCAGGTATCGAAGCTATCCGCGGATACTAATCCCCGAATAGTATTGATCCTAACTCAATATATAAAGGTCTTATCTTCGGATAAGACCTTTTTTTGTGCCCTACCCTCCTTTTCTTAAATAGTGTTTTTTAACTCATCCCCTATCTTCTCAATCTCTTTAAGGTTGCTTATCGCTATACCCCTCATTCAACCTCATCTATTTTGATTTTTATTAGCAAATGGAGCCCTAAAATGAACCATAGTTCCCTACTTAATGTTAAATATATAACAACACATATTTAGGTTATGGTACAAGAACACCTTATTTCTGATAGAAAAACACGTAAATTTCTTTTTATCTATTATATCATCGGAGCTGTGGGATTCTCTATATCATTCAGCAAACCCCTCTTTATGCTTATCACCCCTTGGGGACTGGTTCTAAATCTGATGCTGATGCTCTATTTTGAGACCCGACTTAGGACGCGTAAAGAGAATTCAGATCTGTTTCTTCTGACACTCTTCATCTACCTTACAACTTATTTTATCGAGTATATCGGCGTGAACACGGGTGATATATTCGGCTCTTACACATATAACAGTGCATTAGGCTGGAAGGTAGGAGGAACGCCTCTGCTCATTGGTATCAACTGGATCATCGTATTCATGGGGATAAGTTACATGACTCAGAGGTTTCGCAAAACATTCATCCGCATCATAGCTACAGCTGTTGGAATGGTCGTCTTTGATCTGATGATGGAACAGGTTGCACCAATCATGAATATGTGGCAGTTTGAGAATAACCATATCCCGTTGGACAACTATATTGCCTGGTTTGTGATCAGTGCATGTATTCAAAGCCTTAAAGAACTGAGACGAATTACATTCTACAGTCCTATAAGCCTATGGGTGGTTATTCTGCAATTTCTGTTTTTTGGAGTCATCCTGAGTGTTTATCTTTTAGAAAAAATAATTGTATGATACTCCCAAAGCATTTCTTATTCTTCCCTGCACTGTTTCGATTCTACAGCAAATGGATGATTCGATGGCACTTTGATCGGCACGTCATTGAGAACAACAAACCAACTGATACATCTACACCTATGCTGGTATTGTGTAATCACATCAGCTGGTGGGACGGATTCTGGATTCTGAACATCAACAGGATCCTCTGGAAAAAGAGGTTTCATGTGATGATGAACGAGGAAAACCTGGGGAAAAACCGGGTTCTCAGCTACACAGGTGCCTTCTCTGTTGCTCAAGGGGAGATCAAACGTTCCCTGCAACTATGCTTGGATTTGCTAAAAAAGAAGGATACTCTCCTTTTGATTTTTCCTCAAGGACATTTTGAAAGTATCAGCAACCGAAATATCGAATTCAAAAGAGGAGCTGAATACATTCTTAAAAGAGCTGATCAGTCTATTGAGGTTGTATTCGTAGCCAATTTTATTGACTATTATGCTAAAAAAAAGCCTACACTTTACAGCTACTGTGAACCAGTGGAGAATTTAGGTAATTCGATAGAAGAGGCTTACCGTGAATTTTACAACTCATGTCTAACCAAACAAATAGAAAGGGCATTACGATGAATCTGACTACAGTAATTCTTAGCTTAAACATTTTGCTCTTAATGGTGGCTTTAGTAAACTACTTGCTGGCTCCCCGAGTAGGAAGAAAAAGGATAAAAAACCCGGAATCGTCATTTCCGGAGAAAGTTTCTATCCTTATCCCCTGCCGGAATGAATACGAGAATATCGGTATTTTACTTGAAAATTTAAAGGCAGTGAAATATGGAATACTGGAAATTCTGGTATATGACGACAACTCAGACGATAACACGGCTGAGATCGTTTTACATTATGCTGCAACAGACCATAGAATCAAATTAATACCTGGTAAAACAAAGCCTCAAGGATGGCAAGGTAAAACACATGCCTGCGATCAGTTATCCCGTAATGCAAGTGGAAAATATATGTTGTTTTTAGATGCCGATGTACGGATGACTGCGGATGGCTTTTACTCCTTGTATAAGGATATGTTGACTAAAGATTACGACCTGATGACCGTATTTCCATCACAGTTATGTGTAAGCAAAGGAGAGAAACTCGTCGTGCCGGTAATGCATCGCATACTTCTGACACTACTTCCTGTGCCACTCATGCGTCAGAAATTCTTCTCATCATTGTCTGCGGCTAACGGTCAGGTGATGTTCTTCAAATCGGTTACCTACAACAGCTACCATCTGCATGAGCGCTTTAAAATGGCAGTTGTGGAGGATATCTCCATTGTTAGGTTTATGAAGCGGGAGAAACTAAATGTCATGTGCTTCCTGGGCAACGGATATATTCACTGCAGGATGTACACTTC
>JBOFXU010000424.1:0-2129 GCA_051654305.1 Bacteroidales bacterium
TACTACATGTTCCGTGATGGTGATGGAGTAGCTTACCTGGGGAACAAATCTACAATGCGCATGGTTGCTGACCCTGATGTAGTAAGCAAAGGCGACCCTTGCTGGGGATTCAGCCACGAGGTTGGGCATGCATTGCAGATGAGACAAATTACCTGGGGTGGATTAACAGAGGTTAGTAATAATATCTTCTCGTTATATACAACAACATCACTGGGTAACACAAGCAGACTCAAACAACAAAACAACTATGTTTCGGCAAGAAAAAATATTATCGAAGCTCCAGTAAAAAAATCATACTTGGATGGAACGGATGTTTTTGACCGCTTAGTTCCATTCTGGCAACTTCACCTGTATTTCTCTCGTATCGGCCAACCGGACTTCTATGCAGATGTTATGGAGAAGATGCGCAGAAATCCAGATTGGGGAACAAAGAACGAAGCAATTAATAATCAATTCCAGTTTATCCGCTTCTGTTGTGATGTCACTAAAACAGATCTTACAGACTTCTTTGAAAAATGGGGATTCTTCTGGGTAGGTAACATTTCACTTAACGATTATGGGAAATACGATTACACTATTACTCAGGAGATCGTGGACGAAACGAAAGCTTATATCGCTTCTAAGAAGTATAAGTTACCTGCGTTAGATATTACTACAATTACTGAGTAAATTCTGATTACGATCAGCGAATTACATAACACAAAGAGCAAGTAGTCCTACTTTTATGGATTACTTGCTCTTTCTTTTTTTCCCTTCTATCTCCGACGCTTTTTCCGGGTTGTAAGCGAACTCCCTATTTATCTAACATTCTGTCAAAATCCTAATCGCTCAGAATACGATAAAATCTGACACGATAGTTCTTCGAGCATTTACCTCACTCCTACAGCAAAATATATATCACTAATAATCAACATACTAACCCTCAGGAGAAAACAAACACACTACTCTTCTGATCGATTTGTAGTTAGCTACCGAATGAAACGTTTGAACCCAAACGTTCATTCGTATAAACGTGAGCGTTCATTTGTATGAAAATATATTTTCATACGTTCAAAAATTTATTTTCAAACGTATCTCCTGTCACGTTTGAACGTATGAATTTTCAGGCCCCATATTCTACCCGAAAACAGGGTACTTTCTGATGCAAAATACATCCATTACCGCGAGCTTTTTTGAATAGCAAAAAGATATTTATTAAGCCTTATTTTTTTCATTTTGTCTATCCCTCTAATCAATAGGTATTCTAATCTCGTATGAGCATTAAATTCCGCAAAATGATTCATTCTGCCATAAAAAACAAAATCCAGAGTTATCAACAATTGGTTAATAACTCTGGATCACATTACAATAAGCAACTATATAATAACACTTTACTTAATTAACAATTGGTTAATAACGTCATCTCATCAAGCAGTGATTCCCCAGTTCTTCATATCTTCAGCAGGAGTAGTAATTCCTCCGATACCGAAATTTTCAATCAGAACTTTTGCTACGTTCGGCGATAAGAAAGCAGGTAAGGTAGGGCCCAGATGGATATTTTTCACACCTAAGTGAAGAAGAGCCAACAATACAATTACCGCTTTTTGCTCATACCACGCAATGTTATACGTAATTGGCAGGTCATTGATATCCTGAAGCTCAAATACCTCTTTCAGTTTAAGCGCAATCAGAGCAAGTGAATAACTATCGTTACACTGACCTGCATCCAGCATACGCGGAATTCCATTAATATCTCCCAACGGAAGTTTATTGTAACGGTACTTCGCACAGCCTGCCGTTAGAATCACCTGATCTTTCGGTAACATATCAGCAAACTCTGTGTAATAATCACGATCCTTCATGCGTCCGTCACAACCCGCCATTACCACAAAGTTTTTGATTGCACCGCTTTTAACTGCCTCTACCACTTTATCCGCTAATGCAAGCACTTGATTGTGTGCAAAACCACCTAAGATTTCCCCGGTTTCGATTTCAACAGGAGCCTCACATTGTTTTGCCTGAGCGATGATTTCACTGAAATCTTTCATCATCCCCTCTTTGCGATCAGCAATATGTTTACATCCGGTAAAGCCTGATGATCCTGTTGTGTACATACGATCTGTGTAACTTGCACCTTCCATCGGTGGAAC
>JBOFXU010000425.1:0-22438 GCA_051654305.1 Bacteroidales bacterium
GTGAATCATTTTTGTACCTGTATCAGCTTGCTGATAGTTGTTGGTTACAGCTACTGAATAGAACTCTCCTACCGAATTATCTCCGGCAAGAATACAGCTTGGGTATTTCCATGTAATAGCAGAACCTGTTTCCACCTGAGTCCATGAAATCTTTGAGCTGTCCCCTTTACAGATACCACGTTTCGTTACGAAGTTGTAGATTCCCCCTACTCCGTTTTTATCTCCGGGATACCAGTTCTGAACGGTCGAGTATTTAACCTCGGCACGTTCCATGGCGATAATTTCAACGATAGCAGCATGTAGCTGATTTTCGTCACGCATAGGAGCAGTACACCCTTCAAGATAACTTACATAACTTTCGTCGTCAGCAACAATAAGCGTACGTTCAAACTGACCTGTATTAGCTGCATTGATACGGAAATAGGTAGATAATTCCATCGGACATCTAACCCCTTTCGGGATATACACGAATGAACCATCAGAAAATACCGCCGAGTTCAAAGCTGCAAAGAAGTTATCGCGATAAGAAACAACCGACCCCATGTATTTCTGCACAAGATCCGGATAGTTATGTACGGCTTCGCTAAACGAACAGAAGATAACGCCCAGTTCAGCCAGCTTTTCTTTAAAAGTTGTCTTAACCGAAACACTATCCATTACGGCATCAACAGCAATTCCGGCAAGGGCCATTTGCTCTTCCAGAGGAATACCAAGCTTGTTAAATGTTTTCACCAGTTCTGGATCAACCTCCTCCATACTCTTTGGCCCCTCTTTGGTCTTAGGCGCTGCATAGTAGCTGATGCTCTGATAGTCAATTTCCGGAATATCAAGATGAGCCCATTTAGGCAACTTGAGCGTTTTCCAGTATTCAAAAGCCTTAAGTCGGAACTCAAGAAGCCATTCCGGTTCATCCTTCTTCTGAGAAATCAAACGAATGACCTCTTCGTTCAATCCCACCGGAATTATTTCTGTCTCGATGTCTGTAACGAAACCATACTTATAGTCGCTCTGGGTTACTTCGTCGAGAATATTGTTTTTATTATTTTCTTGCATTGCTTTATCAGTATATTACGAATAACAAGTTTGTAATCATTTTAATCCCTGAACAAAATCAATCCCTGCTTTAACGGCATCTAATTCCATAATTTTTTTCTTAAAAAGGTTATCCTGAGACAGATAATCTTTTACATAAGGGAAGCATAAAGGCAGGACTTTTTGTATCGGCGAGTAAAGATATGATTTTTTGCGGTTTTCTTCACTCAAAAAGCGTCCATTTTGATCAACGCTTTGATATAAATTAAGGATTATACTTAAAAGTAAAACCCATTTCGAGATTGAAAATACACCTCCGAGTAGTTTATCGGCAGGGCCGAGACCAATCGTATTTATACCTTTCAATACCAAATGGGCAACAAAATTCACTGCTAACACCGTCAGCAGAAAAGTAATTACAAAAGAGGCAGGTCGCAATAAATCTGCCGAAAAAAGATCCAGTTGTTTCAGGAAGCTCAATGTCTTGTCTGCCCAGAAATAGGATATACCTACACCCAGAATCAAGGCTACGAGTGCAGCCAGCTGACGTAAAAAACCTTTGAAAAGTCCCGACACAAAGGCAATACCAAGTATGATAAGGAAAAATATGTCAATACTATCCATAGCCTTATATTAAATAATATAAGTTGCAAGGAGAATAGAGGGGCAAAACAGCCTCTCTATTCGTCCATGCAACTCTATTTATCAGTTGTATAATTCTAAAATTACAGAGTACGTTGAACTTCTACTTCTTCGTATGTTTCAACAATATCTCCAACCTTGATGTCGTTGTAGTTTGTAAGGTTCAAACCACACTCGTAACCGAAGTTAACCTCTTTCACGTCATCTTTGAAACGTTTCAGTGAAGCCAGCTCCCCAGTGTAAACCACAATACCATCGCGGATCAGGCGCGCTTTATTACCACGCTTAACCTTACCTTCTTTAACCATACATCCGGCAACAGTACCCACTTTCGTGATTTTGAATACTTCGCGGATTTCGATTGTTGCAGTAATCTCTTCTTTGATTTCTGGTGACAACATACCTGCCATCGCATCTTTCAACTCTTCGATTGCTGTATAGATGATAGAGTACATACGGATATCCACTCCTTCTTTCTCTGCCAAACGGCGAGCTGAAACAGATGGACGAACCTGGAAACCAACGATGATTGCATTCGATGCAGCAGCAAGTACAACATCTGAATCAGAAATCTGACCAACTGCTTTGTGAATAACATTCACCTGAATTTCTTCAGTAGATAGTTTGATCAATGAGTCTGACAATGCTTCAACAGAACCATCCACGTCACCTTTAACGATTACGTTCAACTCCTGGAAGTTACCAATAGCGATACGACGACCGATATCTTCAAGAGTAAGAAGTTTCTGAGTACGCAGACCTTGTTCACGCTGTAATTGCTCACGTTTGTTCGAAATCTCACGTGCTTCCTGTTCTGTTTCCATTACGTTGAATGTATCACCTGCCTGAGGCGCACCATTCAAACCAAGAATCAATACTGGTTCTGATGGTCCTGCTTCTTTCACACGCTGACCACGTTCGTTGAACATTGCTTTCACACGTCCATGGTTTGTACCAGCCAATACCACATCACCGATTCTCAACGTACCACTCTGTACAAGGATTGTAGCAACATAACCACGACCTTTATCCAAAGAAGACTCAATAATAGAACCAATTGCACGTTTATCTGGATTTGCTTTTAGTTCAAGCATTTCAGCTTCCAGCAATACTTTCTCCATAAGCTCCTCGATACCGAGACCTTTTTTCGCAGAGATTTCTTGTGACTGGAATTTACCACCCCACTCTTCAACAAGGTAGTTCATGTTTGCCAAAGCTTCACGGATTTTGTCCGGATTTGCTCCTGGCTTATCAATTTTATTGATCGCAAATACGATAGGTACACCTGCAGCAGATGCGTGATTGATTGCCTCAATAGTCTGTGGCATCACACTATCATCCGCAGCTACAATAATGATTGCAATATCCGTAACCTGAGCACCACGTGCACGCATCGCCGTAAAGGCTTCGTGACCCGGAGTATCAAGGAACGTGATCATACGACCATCTTCCATAGTAACGTGATATGCACCGATGTGCTGAGTGATACCCCCTGCTTCACCTGCAATTACGTTAGCACTACGGATGTAGTCCAAAAGGGATGTTTTACCGTGGTCAACGTGACCCATTACCGTAACAATCGGTGGACGAGAGATCAAATCCTCTTCCTTATCTTCTTCAACTGTGATCGCTTCTACTACCTCAGCACTTACGTACTCAGTTGTATAACCAAACTCTTCAGCAACAATATTGATTGTTTCTGCATCCAGACGCTGGTTGATAGAAACCATCATACCAAGGCTCATACAAGTACTGATTACCTGAATAACCGGCACATTCATCATGTTAGCCAAATCATTCGCAGTAACGAACTCTGTAATTTTCAACACCTTGCTTTCAGCTGCTTCCATTTCCATACGCTCTTGCTGACGGTCCTGGATAGCCTGACGTTTTTCCTTACGGAATTTAGCCCCTTTGTTCGCTGGTTTTGACGTTAGACGAGCTAACGTTTCTTTGATTTGTTTTTGAACATCTTCCTCGCTTACCTCTGTTTTAAGAATTGGCTTCTTAAGTGGTCTGCGGTTATTATTGTTCTTATCCTTATTGTGAGGATTATTTCCATTGTTGGTGTTAAGAGAAACTTTAGGAGCTACCTTATTAACATCAACTTTTTCCTTGTCAATACGTTTACGCTTTTTCTTATCAGCGTCGTTTACTTCTTTACCGTCTTTGTCTCTTAGTTTAAGAACAGGACGGTCACCTGTTGGTTTCCCTGGTGCATGATTCGGTTTACGTTTATCTTCACGCTCCTTTTTCTTTTCCTCTTTACTTTTTTTCTGAGGACGTGTTCTATCGTTGATTGTAGACAAATCAATGAACCCGACTTGTTTGATTTGTTGTTCTACTTTTGGAGCGTTAATACGGAATACACTGTTTTCATTCTCTTCCGCATTACCCTGCACCTCGTTATTTTCCTTTTGTTCTTCTTTCACGCTTTCTGATTTGACTTCTATAGTTTCAGTTTCAGCCTTTGTTGCAATTTCATCAACCGGTTTAGGTGCTTCAACAGCAGATTCTGCGGCTTTAGATATTTTTTTATCCTCTTTCTTTGCAACGCTCTCAGGCTTCTGCTTTTTCTTGTTTAAATCTTCTAAGTTTATACGACCTACCTCTTTAATTTTTGGACGCAACTCTTCAGCAACTTCAGTTTTGATAGTTTCTGCAGCTGGTTCTTCAATTGAGATCGACGCTTTGTTTTTGTCTTTACTGTGACGTTCCTGACTGATTCGCTCAGACTCTTCCTTCATATTTTTATCTGTGCTAAATTCTTTCTTCAGCAGATCATATTCTGTTTCGCCAATGCGTGCATTGGGATTGGCCTCCACCTGATAGCCCTTCTCCTGCAGAAATTCAACCGCAGTTGCGATTCCGACATTCAATTCTCGAACTATTTTGTTTAACTTTATATTTGACATATAAGTAATCCTTTCTTTTTTTGTTACGAATTACACAACCTTATCGGGGGTTGCAACCCATTATTAAAATAATACTAAGGAGAGTTTGCCGGTATTAGTCTTCGAATTCGGATTTCAAAATAGAAATAACTTCATCAACAGTATTCTCCTCTAAGTCAGCTTTCTCAACCAAAATTTCTTTTGGCATGCTCAATACCGACTTAGCTGTAGCGCAACCAATGCTCTTCAAAGCATCAATTACCCAACTTTCAATTTCATCTGAGAATTCATCCAGATAGATATCCTCATCATCCTCCTGAATATCACGGTAAACATCGATCTGATATTCAGTTAGCATAGAAGCCAGCTTAATATTCATACCTCCGATACCGATAGCCAATGAAACCTCTTCCGGCTTCATAAACACCTCAGCTTTGTGTGTCTCTTCATTCATGCGGATAGAAGAAATTTTAGCAGGACTTAAAGCACGCGTAATATATAAACTCACGTTTGACGTGTAGTTAATTACGTCGATATTCTCGTTATGCAATTCGCGAACAATACCGTGAATACGTGCACCTTTAACTCCAACACAAGCACCAACCGGATCGATTCGCTCATCACGCGACTCTACCGAAACCTTAGCACGTTTACCCGGAATGCGGGCAATCTTTTTAATCGTAATAATTCCTTCCTGAATCTCCGGCACCTCTACTTCAAACAGACGCTGAAGGAATAGCGGAGAAGTTCTTGAAACAATAATTTTCGGGTTATTATTGCGGTTGTCTACACGCGCTACTACAGCACGTACGTTATCTCCCTTACGGTAGTAGTCCTCTGGGATCTGTTCCGCTTTAGGCAACAACAATTCATTTCCTTCGTCATCAATCAAAAGAACTTCTTTTGCCCAGATCTGGTAAACCTCACCATAAACGATCTGACCAATTTTCTCTTTATACTTCGTGTACAAAGTATCTTTCTGAAGCTCTAATACTTTAGATGCCAAAGTTTGACGCAGATTCAAGATTGCACGACGACCGAAGCTTGCAAAAATCACCTCATCGGTAACATCTTCACCAACTTCTGCAGCAGCATCAATCTTACGAGCTTCTGACAAAGAAACCTCCATGCTGGAATTGGTCACCTGACCATCTTCCACAACGGTTCTGTTTCTCCAGATTTCAAAGTCCCCTTTATCCGGATTAACAATTACATCATAATTTTCATCAGTGCCAAACATTTTGGCGATAACATTACGGAATGATTCCTCCAGAACACTGATCAAAGTACTTCTGTCAATGCTCTTCAAATCTTTAAATTCCGAAAGTGCATCAATCATGCTTATTACTTCCTCTTTCTTTGCCATAGCTTTTATTTGAATCTGATTTGATATTTGCAATATTTCACCTCATCATAAGCGTACGTTGTATCTTCTTCAACATCTCGCTTACGCTTATCACCTTCCAACTTCACTTTCTTTGTAGTTGTCACCGTGAAATTTTCTTCATTTGCATCTTTCAGGACAGCTGTAAATTTACGACCATCTTTTGAAAGCACTTCTACTTCGTTTCCGATATTCTTAAGGTATTGACGTAAGATTTTGAATGGAGAGGTAACACCTGCCGAACCTACTTCCAGTTCGTAGTCTTCTACTTCTCTATCCAAACGATCTTCGATAAAACGATTTACAAGGATACACTCCTCTAAATCCATACCTTCATCGTTATCCAATTCTACAATTATTTGATTACCGGGACGTACAATTACGTCCACGATATAACTTTCTGATTCAGCTAACGCCTCCTCTACCAATTGATAAACCGTATCTTTTACTATCATAGTAGTTTAAAATTTTCTGCCTCGTTGCAAATGAGATAAAAGAAAAGAGGAAGACACTGTCCCCCTCTTTCTCCATTTCCGATGCAAATATACTCAATCCTTTGTTAATGTGCAAAGAACAAATATCTATTTTTGATATCGTATGGGTTATTAGATATCAAATTAAGCATTAATTAACATTAAAAATGCAGAATTAACCATACCTGTTTATTTTTAATATTTGCCTCGAATCTAAAGCAAAGAGAGTAAACCACACTTCATATTAAACAATTTCAAGAAATATTTGTTGCCTGCTTCAATGAAAAATTAAGTTCTATTTCCAATCCCACAGAATAGGGCTGATTTACCACGAACTTCAGTACGTATCCACTGACACATTATTTATGCTACTTTTTTTTAATGTTCAGGTATTAATTTAAAAAAGTGGTCATTTCCTACTAAATAAAATTTATATCTTTGCCGTAGAAGACTTTATAAACAACGTGCAGAGAAAAGAAAAAAAAGCGATAGGCTTCTTCTCTTTCTGCTTTTTTCACCAGGTTAAATTAAACATTTTATGAAGATTATATGCGTAGGCTGGAACTATCCGGATCATAATAAAGAAATGGCTCGCACAGAGCTTCCATCAAACCCGACTCTATTTATGAAGCCGGACTCTTCAATTCTCAGAGACGGAAAACCATTCTTTATCCCCGACTTCTCAAACCAAGTTGAATATGAAACTGAGATCGTTGTTCGCATCAACCGTCTGGGCAAAAACATATCGGAGAAATTTGCACACAGATATTATGATGCCCTCACTGTAGGTATTGACTTTACGGCGCGTGATCTTCAGAACGAGCTAAGACAGAAAGGGCAACCTTGGGAGATTTCTAAAGCATTTGATAATTCAGCTGTCATCGGAGAGTTTATTCCAACAGAACAACTGGATGTTAAAAATATAAACTTCCACATGAACATCAACGGGGAGAACAGACAGCAAGGTAACACGTGCGACATGCTCTTTTCAGTGGATCAGATCATTGCTTATTGTAGTAAGTTTTTCACATTAAAGAAAGGTGATTTAATTTTCACCGGGACACCTTCGGGTGTAGCTCCTGTGAAAATTGACGACCTGATTGAAGGGTACATCGGTGAGGAGAAACTTCTGAATTTTAAAGTGAAGTGATCATCACCTCCTTAAACTCATGCTACAATAGAAAAGCTATGACATGTAGAAATTTTGTATTTTGTATTCTACTCTCTCTGGGAGCAATGCTTCATGCATTGCCCCGGGATTACTATGCCTCATCATCTAAAATGGCTTCGGGTCGCTGGGTCAAAATAAAGGTCAGTCAGACCGGGGTGTATAAGCTCACTTATGAGGACTTACTTAAAGCTGGATTTACACACCCCGATCAGGTTAAAGTCTACGGGTACGGTGGGGAAATGCTTCCCGAAACATTCAGCCGGATCAAACCAGACGACCTTCCTCAGGTAAGCATCTTCAAAGAATTGGGAGGAAACAACACTTTTGACAAAGGGGATTATATTCTTTTCGTAGGTAAAGGACCCAAGAAAATCTATTACAACGAAGGCAGCGACAGCTACAAACATCAAGCCAACCCCTACTCTTTTTATGGATATTACTTCCTTTCGGATATAGACGAGGCTACAAGTTATATAAGCAACCAGGATTCCAAACCTTCATCCTTTGCACAGACACTTTATTCTTTCGATGATGTGATTGTTCACGAAAAGGAGCTGGCTAATATTAGCTCAACGGGGCGACATTTTTTTGGAGAAGATTTTAGTTACACTACAGATCAGAATTTCAACTTCTCAATTCCTGGTATATTGAGTGGAAAAAGCACTCTTACTGTAGACTTTATTGCTAAATCCAACAATGGACGCACGTTAAATGTGGGGGTAAACAACAAGTCCGTTGGGTCCTTATACATCAGAGCCAACAACAGCAATTATGACAAAGCTGAGCAGGCGAAAGGCACCTATAGCTTCGAGGGGGATAATAGCGGGAATTACTCTGTCGGTTTATCTTTAAACGCAAAGAACACAGAAAACGCACGACTTAATTATTTACGCATTAATACAGAGCGGGAACTAAAACCCTACACCAATGCTGTATTCTTCAGAAGTAGACAATTCAAAAACACCCTTGTCAATTTTTCGGTTCAGGATGCAAATACAGATCTACAGGTCTGGGATATTACGAATGCCACAAAGCCTGTCTCTCTACAGGGTGAATTTTCATCCGGCAGCTTATCATTTAATACACTGATTGTTCCCACGAATGAATATCTGCTTGTCAATCCTAAAGCCGATTTTGACCGCCCCGTAATTGTAGGGCAGGTTGCCAATCAGAATCTCCATGGATTAGGTTTTGCTGACTACATTATCATCACAGATCCCGAATTCATGTCTGAAGCCCGGGAACTGGCGGATTTGCATGCACGAAAAGATGGTGTAATTACAGCGATCACTACTCCGGAACTTATTTACAATGAATTTTCCTCGGGGACACCTGATGTTTCAGCCTACCGCTGGTTTCTCAAAATGTTCTACGATCGGGCAGAACACGTGAACGAAAAACCCAAAAACGTACTGCTTTTGGGAGATGGTATTTATGACAACCGCGGGATTCTAAGTTCAACTACTGCTTCAAAAGCCAACCGTATTCTGACTTACCAGTCTGAAAATTCCGTAAGCGAAACTTCTTCTACAGTCACTGACGACTTTATTGTGATGTTAGAAGATAACGAAGGAGGAAATTTAGGGGTAGACGATATTGATGTTGGTATTGGTCGCATACCTGCACGAACAAAATACGAAGCCCAAACAGTCGTTAGAAAGACCATAGCCTATATGGAAAATAACGATCGTTCATCCTGGAAGAATGATGTATTGTTTGTTGCCGATGATGGCGATTCCAATCTGCACATGAGAGATGCAGATCTGCTGGCTCAGTATATCGAAAAAAACCACAAAGAGTTCAATGTGAATAAGGTTTATCTCGACGCGTTCAAACTCTATTCCTCTACCAGTGGGGCGACCTATCCCGAAGCAAAGAAAAAAATGTACGATATCCTGAAACAGGGCGTACTTATGGTAAATCTCGTAGGACATGGAAACAGTTCTTCGTGGACAGGTGAAAACATGATCAATCTCACGGACATAAAGAATATGTACTTCAAGCGTGTTCCTCTATGGGTAACAGCCACATGTGACTTTGGGCGTTTTGATGACAACTCGACCTCAGCTGGAGAACAGATTTTATTTCACCCCGAAGGAGGTGGTATCGCATTGTTTTCAACCAGCCGTGTCGTTTACTCTTCTCCGAACTTCAGGCTGAACAGTTTTTTCTGCAAGAAGATTTTTGGGAAGCAACCCGATGGCACCCGCTACACATTAGGCGAAGTAATCAAAGAGTCTAAACGAGCGATGAAATTTGATTCGGACAATCCGAATATGGGGGATGTCAACAAGCTTAAGTTCTTCCTTTTCGGAGATCCGGCATTAAAACTTGCCTATCCCGAATATAAGATGCGAATTACCAAGATCAATGGCAAATATATCAATGAAGCACTTTGCGACACACTAAAAGCGCTTAGCCAGGTACAGATCGAAGGTGAAATACTTGATCACAATGGAGAAACGGCAAACTGGTTTAACGGAAGTTCTGAGCTTACTATATATGATGCCGCAGAGAAAATCACCTCTCTTGACAACGATAAAGATGGTAACCCGTTTATTTTTTACGATCGTTCAAAAGTGATCTTCAAATGCAAGGACAAGGTGAGTGAGGGACATTTCAAAATGAACTTCGTACTCTCAAAAGACATCTCTTACAAGGACGATCTTGCACGCATCAGCCTCTATGCTTCTGATGAAAACGCCAATGAGGCTCAGGGATTCCACGACAGGCTGGTCATCAATGGCACGTCTGAAGACATTGTTTACGAGGAAAATGGTCCGGAGATTAAGGTCATGTATATGAATACACCATTCTTTACACCTGGTTCAATGATCAACGAGTCTCCGATGCTTTACGCTGAGATTGAAGATGAAACAGGTCTTAATATTTCACAAGCAGCCATCGGACACGAAATGCAGGTAATCATCGACAATGATCCCAACCAGACGTACATGGTGAATAACTTCTTTTCCCCGATTTCCGGAGATGCAAAGAAAGGATCTATTCGTTTCCCGGTTCCACATCTTACCGATGGAGCTCACTCTCTAAAACTGAGAGTATGGGATGTGTTTAACAACTCTACGACAGCCAGTACTTCTTTTGAAGTAAAACAGTCAATGAAACCCGAAATATTCTCAAT
Source organism: Bacteroidales bacterium (assembly GCA_051654305.1). Classification (GTDB taxonomy): domain Bacteria; phylum Bacteroidota; class Bacteroidia; order Bacteroidales; family UBA7332; genus UBA7332. Next base: position 10,739 of record JBOFXU010000425.1, read on the forward strand.
CTATTTCAGGGCATATACACCGACAAATCTACCGACTATCGGAGCAGGTGATATTGACTTTTTCATCAGACACAACCGGCCGGAGAGCAAATTAAACATCGAAGTTCGTGTATTCGATCTTGCTGGTAAGCTCATCTGGAATACCACAAAGGTGGCTATCTCGGAACAACATACTTCATTCCCTGTACCATGGGATTTGAGAGATAACAGCGGACTTACTGTACGTCCCGGACATTACCTCTATCAGGTCATTGTTTCCACTCCGTTCAGTAAACATGCTTCAGAAGCAAAAAAAATGGTGATCGTATCACAATAAATTGACTAATATATCGTTTTTAATACATTTAACCCACTCATATTGCCTCGGCTATATCTGTGGGAAGAACACAAATTTTTTAATCCATAAATGATGAACAAAATAGCCAAACTATTCAGTGTTGCAGCTTTTCTTTCTGCAACAACTTTTACAGCGTTTGCACAGAGCGAAGAGTTGAGTAACAGATTATATGCTGCTTCATTTCTTGATATTGCACCCGATGCTCGCGGAGCTTCTATGGGAGACCTCGGAGCTGCAACATCCGGAGATATATATTCTCAGTACTGGAATGCTTCAAAATATGCATTCAACGAAAGTCCTTCAGGAGTGGGATTTTCTTATACTCCATGGTTGAGTAAACTTGTGTCTGATATTGGTCTTTCTTATCTGTCAGGCTACTACAAGTTCGATGATATTCAGGCGATCAGTGGATCCTTCCGCTACTTTTCTCTGGGTGCAATCAACATCACAGATGAGTCTGGAAATATTATCAATAATGCTAAACCAAACGAGTTTGCTTTCGATGTTGCCTATTCCAGACAACTTTCGTCCAAATACGCAATGGCTATAGCTCTTCGTTATTTCCATTCGAGCCTTGATGTAGAAGAGGCCTCTTCTGCAAATGGGTTTAGTGCCGATATCTCAGGTTATTTCCGCACACCGGTCTACCTGTCAAACGGACAGGATGCTGAGTTTTCATGGGGTTACAACATCTCTAATATCGGTACCAAGCTTTCCTATAGCGGTGGCGACTACTCTAACTTTATCCCAACGAATATGAAGCTGGGGGCTGCTTTCGCTTACCCTTTCAACGATTACAATAAATTCACGGTAGGTGTTGATCTGAACAAACTTTTAGTTCCTTCTTATCCGACTCTCGAAGATGGAGAATCCGAGGAAGAGTTCGACAAACGAGTACAAAAATACAACGATATGTCTCCGATCTCTGGAATCTTCAAATCATTCAGTGACGCGAGCTTCTCAGATCAACTAAAAGAAATCACGGTGGGAATCGGAGCTGAGTATGCCTACAACAATCAGTTCTTCGGACGTATGGGGTATCACTACGAAAATGCACGCATGGGCAACCGTAGTTTCTTCTCGTTTGGTGCCGGGGTTAAGCTAAACATCTTCCAAATCGATGCTTCCTACCTCGTAGCGTCACAATCAAATGCACTTGATCAGACGTTCCGTATTACTCTTGGTCTTAACCTTGGGGACATCAAAGGCCTGATGAGATAAAAAAAATTATATCTTTGAAGCGTATCGTCTTTTGTGACGATACGCTTTTTTTTACTAACCCATTCAACATATGAAAATACGTGTAGGATTCGGATTTGATGTTCATCAGCTGGTCGAAGGCCGTGAACTTTGGTTAGGTGGAATCAAGTTAGAGCACAGCGTCGGTCTACTGGGACACTCCGATGCAGATGTACTAATTCACGCCATCTGCGATGCTTTACTTGGGGCAGCAAACATGCGCGATATCGGATACCACTTCCCCGATACCGCAGGTGAGTTTAAAAACATCGACAGTAAGATTCTTCTTCGCCAGACCATGGAACTTATCCGTGGTAAAGGTTATGAGCTTGGCAACATCGATGCAACGATATGTGCCGAAAGGCCTAAACTCAAAGCTCACATTCCGGCTATGCAAGAAACCCTTGCTCAGGTCATGGGCGTTGATCCGGATGATATATCCATCAAAGCTACAACCACGGAGAAGTTAGGTTTTACAGGGCGCGAAGAGGGAATTTCCGCTTATGCAACCGTACTTATTCAGAAATAACAAATGGCTTACAGAATCCTTCTTTAATTCTGTAAGCCATTTTTCTATTCTCTCATCTCATCCGGCATATTGACCAGATAAAGCTTCTCCGTAGCACGAGTCATTGCGGTGTACAACCAGCGATAGAAATCCAATCCCATATACTCGGGATTCAGATTCCCCAAATCAATATAAATATGTTTCCATTGCCCCCCCTGAGCCTTATGGCAAGTCATGCAATACGCGTATTTCACCTGTAGTGCATTATAAAAAGGATCCTTTTTGATCTTCCGTATCACTACATTTTCGGGACAATCGTACCGGTAATCTTCCGCAATCGCATAAAACAACTTTGACTGTTGTGCCTGTGAAAGGGCTGAAGTTTCGCTATGCAGCGTATCCATATTTACTTTAGCATCTATCGTCAGATCCCGGTCTATTAAACGAAGTGTTACTTCCGCAAAACGCGATCCGTAAATCTCTTGTTGTCTTCTGACCCGAAGGATTTCGGCGGTTTCGCCATTAGCAATAAAGCCAAGTTCAGGGTACTCCTCCGCCAGTGCATAATTGTTCTTTGCAATAAGCAATAAATCTCCGGACGAGATCTCATCCTCACGGTACAAAACCCGAGCTCTCACCCCATTATTGTACAAGTTCGCCCGTTTGTTTGAACGTGTGATGATCAACACTTCCTCCTCTCCCACCTGCCGGTAGGAATCGTTAAGCAACTCCAGAAAGTCCTCTCCCGAAACAGCTCGTATATCCGAGAAGCCATCCAACGTCAGGCGGGGCAACTCATACACCTCCTCTGCATTCATCCGATCCCGCAACAACGTTGCATTCCACAGAATCCCCGACTCCTCGGCCTGTCTCACGACTTTTGTCAACACCGCTTCAGCCACATCCATTCCATAGCCTTCCAGATACCCTTTATCCATCGCCGGGCTAACAGATTGTCCAATCGGAGGAAGCTGAGCCGTGTCTCCAATCAGAATAAGCCTGCAATTGTCGGACGAGTACACATACTCCATCAAATCGTCAAGCAACTGTCCCTGGGAGGATGTAGCCCCGTCGACCTGCTGGTTGGAAATCATCGATGCCTCGTCTACAATAAATAAGGTATCCTTATGCGGATTTCGGTTTGTTGTAAACTCAAAACTCTCGCTTGAGTAGGTCTTTTGTCTGTAAATCTTACGGTGAATTGTCTGAGCTTCCATGCCCGAATAGTGCGAAAAGACGCGCGCTGCACGTCCTGTGGGAGCCAGTAAAACCACCTTCTGATTTAATTCTCTGATGGTCTGAACAACTCCTCCAATCAAAGAAGACTTACCTGTTCCCGCATATCCTTTTAAAAGGAACAACGAAGTCTCATTTTTTAAAAATAGAAAATCAGCCAAAAGGTTTAACATATTAAACTGATCTTCAGTCGGAGTATATGGTAGATTTGACACTATTTTGTCCAACAAAAACGTTTTAGTCATAAATTCTTTCAATAAAAGTTGCTATAAAAATAAACAGTTTAATTTTCTTTTCTATATTTGCGGTACGAAAAAAACAAAAATAACAACATACTATGAAGATTACTTTCAAAATTCTATTGGTTGCGTGTATCGCAGTATTGGGTTACTTGTGTACTAAAAGTATTCTTGACCCGATTAAGTTTCAAGAAGAGAGAAGCAAGCGTGAAAAAGCTGTTATCGCTCGTCTTATTGACATTCGTAAAGCTCAGATTGAGTATAGAAACCTAAACGGTAAATATACCGGAAGTTTTGATACTCTTATCACTTTCATCAAAAACGGTAAATTACCGATGATCCTTAAAGAAGGGGTTCTTAGTGACGAACAACTTGAAAAAGGAATGACTGAAAAAGAAGCGGTAAAACAAGGTTTGATCAAACGTGATACTACATATATCGCGGTTGCTGATACATTGTTTGCTCCTGGCTTTGTGATTGACTCAATCGCTTACGTACCTGGAACATCTGCAAAACTTGAAATGAAAGCTGGTCAGCTTTCTACTGCTTCAGGTTTGATGCTACAAGTATTCGAAGCAAAAACTCCTTACTCTGTTTATTTGGACGGACTTGACAAACAAGAGGTGTACAACCTGATGGACGTTGCTAAGAAACTGGATAAATACCCAGGTCTTAGAGTTGGTTCTGTTGAAGAAGCTAACAACAATGCCGGAAACTGGGAGTAATCCTTTCATCCATATAACATGACAGATAAGATTCTTGATTTTACGAAATCCGAACAATATAGTTTATCCATCCGGTTACGACCGGATGGATTTTCTTTTTACGTGACCAACCCTAACCAGTTCAAAATGTGTTTCGAGAAACATATTTTGCTTCCCGGCACAGGAAACTATGTAGAGGAGATAAAAAAGGCCATTTTTGCAGAGTCACACTTGCTACTGCCCTACCGGAATGTCACAATCCTCATGGAGGTCTCCGGGTATCAGTTAGTCCCTGATTGTTTCTTTGACCGGGACACCGTAGAAGAACTCTTCTACACCGGAAGAATACCCCTGACCGACAAGAAAATAATGATCAACCATCTGAGAAGAAATCAGTATCACCTACTCTTTGACATGGATGCCGATCTGTTCTCCTTCCTGACCCGCACATTTGGAATTAACCGCGTATATGCACATATCTCTCCTTTGCTCGAATACTATTGTAAAAAGAGCAGAAGCACATCTTCAGGGATGTTTGTACATGTAAACGACAATGGTGCCGATATTAGTGCCTACAGCGATGGAAAGCTCCAGATCTCAGTCAGCCACCGTATCGAAGAACTCAACGACTACCTTTTTCACATTCTTTCGGTGTGGGAAACCCTCGGATTCAATCAGGAAACTGATGATCTTTTTATTTGTGGCGAAAACCCACATTTTAATGAACTCAATTCTCTTCTGAAGCGTTACATTCATAAAGTTTCAAAAATGTCCGGACCCATCAGTCTGACATTAAAGGAAGAGAACAGCATTCCTTTAGAAATACAAACTTTGCCATTATGCGAATTATAAGCGGTATATACAAACGTCGTCGCTTCGATGTTCCCAAGAATATCAAAGCCCGGCCAACAACAGACTTTGCACGCGAAAATCTTTTTAATGTCCTCCACAACATGGTTGACTTTGAAGATTTCGATTCAGCCCTTGACCTTTTTGCCGGTACTGGCGCCATCAGCTTTGAGCTTGTTTCGCGCGGTTGCCCAAAAGTCGTTTGCGTTGAAAAAGTTTCATTGCAGTACGACTTTATCAAAAAAGTAAAACAAGAACTGAAAGATGAATGTCTGATCCCTGTAAAAGGAAATGCACTTAAATACATCGAAACCACTCACGAAAAGTTTGATTTCATTTTCGCCGATCCTCCGTATGATCTGCCTGAATTACCAACTATTCCGGAGTCCATCTTCAAAAATGGGTTACTCAAAGAGGGGGGATGGTTTATTTTTGAGCATTCTAAGAATAATGATTTCTCAGATCACCCCCACTTCGTTGAAAGACGGGTGTACGGAAGTGTCAACTTCTCCTTTTTTCACATCCCTTCCCAGGAAGAGGAGAGCGAAGAAGAAGCCTGATTTCTTTCTCACCGGAGCACTTACGTGATCTACTTAACTATTTAAAGCGACACAAGTATGGAAAGATCGGTTCAGTACATAAAAGTAGCTATGATTTGTCTCTTGCTTATCGGTATCATGGAAGTTCCTTTGGAAGCTTTCAGCATGATTAAGCTTATTGCTATGGGGGCATTTCTCTGGATAGCATATTATGAATATCTCTACTATCGGGAATTGAGGATGATTATTTTTGGAGCATTATCTATTCTCTATCAACCATTTATTGATTTTGGAATCACAAGAGAATACTGGATCATCATCAATCTGTTATCCGCTTTATGGGTAGCTTATTCGCTTTATCTGGATAAGAATAAACCTCGTGAAAAGAAAATATCCGGCAAGAAAAAGAAACACAAAAAATAGAAAATATAAAAGGCACCCGCTTACCTCAAGCGAGTGCCTTTTTTCGTCTTATAAACATAGATTAAAAGTAGTCTATAAAATGGTTGCCGCCAGTTCAGAAAGCTCACTCCGTTCTCCCTTGATCAGATTAACATGTGCGAAAATCTTCTGTCCCCGCATTTTGTCAATCATATAAGCCAGTCCGTTCGACTGAGCATCGAGATACGGTGAGTCAATCTGCTGAATATCTCCGGTAAATACAACCTTCGTTCCTTCTCCGGCGCGCGTAATAATAGTTTTCACCTCATGAGGCGTCAAATTCTGAGCCTCATCAATGATAAAGAAGGTCTCAGACAAACTCCGCCCACGAATATAAGCCAGTGCTTCAATCACAAGCTGTCCGCCCTGCTCCATTTCGGTAATTCGCTTCACCTCATTGGAGTATTGATTAAACTGGTGCTTAATCACGGTCAGGTTATCGTACAGAGGTTGCATATAAGGAGCTACCTTCTGTTTCTCATCTCCGGGCAGAAAACCCAGATCCTTGTTTGCAAGAGCTACAATCGGGCGAGCCAGCAAAATTTGCTTGTATTCCGGGGTCTGGTCAAGCGCTGCAGCCAGTGCCAGTAAAGTTTTACCCGTCCCGGCCTTACCTGTTAAGCCCACCAACTGAATCTCAGGATCCAGCAATACACTCATTGCAAAGGTTTGCTCTGCATTTCGTGGCTCAATCCCATAGATCTTATCTTTATTGATATGCTCTATCTTATCTGTAAATGGGTTATAACGTGCTAACGCTGAAGCGCGGGAACTCTCCATCACGAAACACTCGTTTGGGATCAGCTCCTCAAAGAAAGGCAACTCCTCAGGATTTAGCCCCGACTTTGAAGCATAAAACCGATCGATCAAATCCGGATCAAAATCACGATAGACCTTCTGAGCTTCTGCAAACACATCTATATTCTTGACCTTATCGTTGATGTAGTCTTCCGTCACTACCCCCAAAGCTCTGGCTTTCATTCGCAAATTGATATCCTTACTTACAAGGATTGTCTTCTCTGAAGGATGCTTTTTACCGATCTCAACAGACGCTGACAGGATGCGGTTATCCGCACTCAGGCACTTAAAAAGCTCAGCCACTTCAGGTTCAATTTTCTGAGGAACATAGACAAACAAACGTCCAAAACCTTCCCCAAGCGAAGCTCCGCTTTTGAAAAGCTCATCATCCGTAATACTATCCATATAACGGATAAATTCACGTGCGTTATAATTAATTACGTCATTCCCCTTCTTGAATTTATCCAGCTCTTCCATCACAATGATCGGAATGTAAATATCATTCTCCTCAAACTTCTTCAAGCAGTTATAATCGTGCAGAATAACATTGGTATCCAGCACAAAATTCTTTTTCGTTCCCATCATCATTTCGATTTAAAGGTTAGACATTTATCATAGTTTATTTGTTATAACGGGGTATATTCAATGGTAATAACAAATATAATATGTAGGTTTGCACCGTTTTTCTACATTATTTTGCGAAATGTAATAATAAAATCGAAATAAAGAATATTTAAGATGAGTAAATATAAAAAAACATTGGATTATCTTTACTCCAGACTCCCAATGTTTCAAAGAGTCGGTGGAAGTGCTTACAAAGAAGGACTGGACAATAGTCTTGCTTTGTGTGCTCATTTAGATAATCCTCAGGACAAATACAAGGTGATACACATTGGGGGAACCAACGGGAAAGGTTCCGTTTCCAATATACTTGCAGCCATCCTACAAACAGAGGGCTATAAGGTTGGACTCTATACGTCACCCCACCTTGTTGACTTTCGCGAACGAATCCGCGTCAACGGTGAAATGATACCCGAAGAAAAAGTAGTTCACTTTATCGACCATATAAAACACTTTTCCGAACAAATTTCTCCTTCCTTCTTTGAGCTCACTATGGCTATGGCATTCCAGCATTTTGCAGACGAAGATGTTGATTATGCCATTATTGAAGTCGGATTGGGCGGTCGTCTTGACAGCACTAATATTGTCAAACCTATCTTGTCTGTGATTACGAACATCAGCTTCGATCATGTCCAGTTTTTGGGAGATACATTACCAAAAATTGCTGCGGAGAAAGCCGGTATTATCAAATACAAAACTCCTGTGGTTATCGGAGAAACTACCCCCGAAACTCGCCCCGTGTTCGAGCTAAATGCTTCCGAAAAAAATGCCCCACTTCTTTTTGCCGAAGAGGAGGATGTGATCTTGCGAGCTTCATTACACCATAATAGTCACTGGCTCTTTCAGACCTCAGACTTTGGAATGGTAGAAGGCCAGTTAGGAGGACTCTGTCAGCAGAAAAATGCTGCTACCATTCTCACTGCCGTTCGCCAGCTCCGTCAGATGGGGATTACTCTCTCCGAGACTTCGGTAAAACAAGGCTTCTCGGAAGTAATTCAACTGACCGGACTACGTGGGCGCTGGGAGAGATTACGTGAGGAACCTAAAGTAATTTGCGATACTGGACACAACGAAGCAGGAATAGCGCAAATCATTAAGCAACTCGACAGCGAACAGTACAGCCAGCTCCGCATGGTGATTGGTATGGTGAATGACAAAGATGTAACCAAGGTACTTTCTATGCTTCCGAAAAATGCAGTTTACTACTTCACTCGTGCGTCAATACCCCGCTCACTGGATGAGGTTACGCTCCAACAGAAAGCATTCGAAGCCGGACTCAAAGGCAACTGTTACTCCTCTGTCATGGAGGCCTACGAAAGCGTTCTGAAAGAAGCAAATAAAAGTGATCTGATCTTCATTGGCGGAAGCACATTTATTGTTGCCGATTTGTTAACCGGACTTCAGGAAGGTTGAAAAAAAGAAAAACTTCTGACTCAGCCTCCAAATGAGCTGATAAATACTTATCTTTGAGCCAGAAACGAAAAATAATAAAGAAGAAATGGATTTCAACGACATCTTGATGGGTGGGATGCCACTTAAAAAAGGAAAAGACGACAGACGCAGAGACAGCAAACGTCCGCTGATTGCTAAGCAAAAAGGGAAACGTATTTCTGGTGCTGCCAAAATGAAAGCCGAATACAAAGCGCGTATCGCTAAACGTAATGAAGCCAGAAAAAAACAGCGTGAGCAAAAAGAACAATAGACCTTTTCGGGTTCTATCCTGAACATACTTTTAAGTGGGTGCCAGATCTATTCCGGCCCCGATCTAAAAAAAGAGCAGTCCGACAAATCTGTTTGTCCGGCTGCTCTTTTGCTTTCTTTTTGTCAAATCGCTAATCGCAGAGAATAAGATATTCCGGTACAAGTTCCTGCCTGCTTGCCTACAGGCGACTGTGACCCAATCAGCAAACCACTGCAAATCAATAAACTAACCTTTGAAAACAGAATACATTCTATCTCACTTCGAAATATAAGGTAATCCAAAAGTTCAAACGTATTTACGTAAATTTTCAAACGTATCTACCTGGCGGTTCATACGTTCAAAAATATATTTTCGAACGTATGGAAATATATTTTGATAAGAATGAACGGTTGCGTTTGAACGTATGACTTTTCAGACTCCTGCTCCGACTAATTAATACGGTAGTTTTATGGGCTCAACACCTCCTCACAGATGGCTTTTTTTAAGTAGCAGATCTTAAGAGGAATCATGATAAAAGGGACAAAAAGTCAAAATCGAATATTCTGACCCTTTGCCCCTTTCGGTAAATATCTATATGAGGTAACTCTTAGTTGATTACCAATTCATCCACAAACATAACGGCTCCTACTGTTTTGACTGGTTTCACCAGCATCTTCACATAGCGCCCCTTAGCCGATCCTTTGAACGTAAAATCTCGCAAGATCATACGTTCTGTATTCTCCGGCACATCGTGTGTCAGCGTTGCAATAGGTGTAAAGTTCACATTATCGTCAGACACAAGATACTGCACTTCTGTCGGGAGCCAGATCCACGGCCCTACAAGCTGCATAAAGCGCGTACGCACTTCACTGATCTCTTGAGATTCACCAAGGTCAACAACACTCTCGATACGTCTAACATATCCTTGCCATTTCTGGTCACGGTAGCTAAATGTTCCGATCTGTCCATCTACCAATGCATTTTTCCCTCCGGCAGCATAGCCCCCGAGATATTTAGACACTTCGATCGGACGTCCCAATCCCTTGTGAATATCTACAGCAAAAGACTGAACATCAGAAACAGCTTTCCCATTTTTGAAGATCTGAGCCTTCAGTGTGGTTGTTTTACGGAACTCAATCGGAGTAGTATAGCTCAACGATGACGTTGAAGGCTCTGAACCATCCGTTGTATAACGTATATTTACCGAGTCAAGATCTGCAGAGAGCGACACACGAATGATTTTATTTTCAAGATCAATCTCACGCTCCTGAGTGATAATGGTCGTAAGAGGTTTGGCAGAGATACCCATCTGATTTAACACCGCCATGTTATTCGAAACACGCGAACGGAAACTACTCCAGTCCTTCACCTCCGGATTACTCCATGCCACTTCACACAAGGCAAGCAAACGCGGATAGATACGTTGCTCAGTGATTTCAACTGTTGACATATATTCGGTCCATACATTCCCCTGAATACCGCGGATCAGTTTCTTTTCAGCATCGGTAAGGTCAATTTTCAACGGATCGTAAGCATACGCATTCTTCAGTGGAAGATAACCTCCGATAGCCTCTGGTTCAGTCATCGGGTTATCCTGATACTGATCAAGGTAGCAATATTCTCCCGGAGTCATGATCACTTCGTTACCGGCTTTGGCAGCTTTTATACCACCCTCTTCACCACGCCATGACATAACAGTTGCTGTTTTACTCAATCCACCTTCAAGAATCTCATCCCAACCGATCATCTTACGACCTTTCGAGTTAAGATATCTTTCGATACGATGAACGAAATAACTCTGAAGTTCTTCCTCATCTTTTAGTTTTTCGTCGCGGATACGTTGCTGGCACTTAGGACACTCTTTCCAAGCCCCCTTAGCTGCTTCGTCTCCACCGATATGAATGTATTCAGATGGGAAAAGCTCAATCACTTCGTCAAGCACATTCTGGAGGAATGTAAAAACGGCTTCGTTACCCGGACAGAACTCACCATGTTTGTATGGCTGACCTGTACAAGAAAGCTCAGGATACACCGCCAGAACTTCTTCGGAGTGACCAGGCATCTCGATTTCGGGGATAACCGTAATATAGCGCTTTGAAGCATAATCGAGAATATCTTTCACATCAGCATGCGTGTAGTACCCTCCGAATGCATCAGCTTCTCCCTCGATCGCATATTTACGGTCACCGGTCCACCAGGTTTTCCAGTCTGGTGATTTACGCCATGCTCCCTTCTGAGTAAGTTCGGGGTATTTTGTCATTTGCAGACGCCATGCTGCCCCGTCGGTAAGGTGCCAGTGAAATGTATTCATCTTATAGTACGCCAGGGCATTCAGATGTTTTTTTATGAATGACACCGGATAGAAATGTCTCGACACATCGAGATGAAGTCCACGGTAGCCAAAGCGGGCATAATCAGAAATCTCTACAGCAGGAACAATAGTTGTCTCCCCTTTCACTTCTGAAAGCTGACGCAATGTCTGGATACCATAGAAAAGCCCCTTAGCGG
>JBOFXU010000426.1:0-4974 GCA_051654305.1 Bacteroidales bacterium
GAAAAACATTTATTCTTATATTTCCTGTGTTGTTATGTGTATTTTTTTTAATACCTCGCTTTATTCGCAGACTGATGTTACTCCATCGAAATTCAAATTTAGCGCAATGCAGGCAGGAACGACTTCATTTTTTGACGAGGTGGTAAGTGGAGCTAATCCTCCAGCAAATTATGCTCCAGCAAAAAATAACACAGAAGGGTATGCAATTATTGGTGGAGCACCGGCTTTCTTTCCTACTGCTGGTAATGCAATAAATAGTAATACTGCAATTGTATTACATCCGGAAATGGGACAAAATGTGTTAATGTTTAAAGGAAAAAATTCTGGTGAATCTTTAGGTGTTGTTGAACCAGCAACGATTGGAGGATTTTGGTCAATGAACTTTTATGCTGATAAAAGTTTTCCTGCTAAAACAAATGTACGAGTTTCAGTGGTTATGAAATGTGTTGCAGAGTCATCTTTTGGAGCAAATGATGCGATTAAATTATCCGTTACAAGTGTAGCGAATAGTACTCTTGTTCCGGATCAGGAAGCGATCTTTCTGATGGATGAAGGTTGGTGGATTTTCGAAACAGATTTTATGGTACCTGAATTAACAGGATGTCCACCGCGATTTAAATTCTCAATAGACGGAGGAAAAGCAGATAATATCTCATTCTATATGACAGATATTAAGCTAACAGCTAATCCTGTTGGTTTACCTGTGATTGATGAATACAAACCACTGAGTGATAATTTAACAGATATAGATAATATAAAAGTTTTTGCTCATGGAGATAAGCTACATATAACTGGACATGAAAACGCAAAAGTTAAAATCCATGATACATCAGGGGCTTTGATTTTTATGTCTGAAACAACTGCTGATCATTTTGTGAAGTCATTATCTAAAGGAATATATTTAGTTCAAGTTGGGGGAAAAGTTTTTAAAGTGATTGTTTGATCATAGACTTTAAATTACTCCTTGAGTATATTAAATAACGGGTTGGGGTTTTATTTAAACTTCCAATCCGTAATTACATTTTCTTATACGATTATCTTATTATGAAAAAACGTTTGCTCTCAGCTCTTCTTTTTACGAGTTACTTCATTGGTTTTGCACAGACCACTAATTATGCTTTGAATCTTTCTGGTTCAAGTGCTGTGCAGGTGAATAAATTCTCAGCACTTAATAATCTATCAGAATTTACTTTTCAATCGTCTGTCTATATAGATGAATGGGTTTCTAATTCAACTCTTTTTTCTCAAAAGTCAGGTAATCAGAGTATTTCAATGACTTTTGGTAATACTATTGAAGAGGGGCTTATATTTTCGATTAGTAATGATGATAAAACTTGGTCTCAAGTATTAAGAGGTATTGCTCTACATCAATGGCAAAATCTTACACTTACATTTGATTCTTATTCAGATGATAAGGTGTGTTTTTATATTGATGGAGAGTTACAAAAAATTACAGTTTCTGATATTAACTTTCCGTTTTCTTTAGCTCATTTTGATTCTCCCCTTTTGGTAGGAGAAAATATGCGCGGACGTCTCGATGAGGTTCGAATCTGGGGAAAAGCCTTGATGCCTGAAGAACTATACTGGAACACTACAGTTAGTAGATTTCACCCTCAATATGATTCTCTGGAGTTATATTGGAAGTTTGACCAGAATCAATGTGATAATATAGTAGACTATAAAGACAGTTATCATGCACAATTATATCCTTTAACTCGTAGTGAGGTTAAAGATAATGAAAACCTCAAATATAGAATTGCTTCCGGATATACGAGCTTTCCAAGAATGATTGACCGTTCAAATATTGATAAGGAAATGTATCATATGACAAACGATTTAATCATATTGTCTGCTAAGGTTTTACCTGATGGACGCATATATATGGATTATCCAGATAATAGTGGGTCATTGGTGAATACTGAATTTTTATCTGAGTTCAATGGGCGAAATGGAATTCTGAGTTTTAAAGGGAATGGTGCAAAAATGAATGTTGGGACTGAAACATTTATGGAAAGTCCCGTGAGAGCAACACCTGTAGCTACTTTTCAAGGATGGTTTTTTATTGATAACTGGATAGAAGGATCTTATCTTGTACGTAAGACAGATAATAACGGACAAGAGATTTCGATTCGTTTAGGTTCGGAAGCTGATAAATCTTTGATAGTTGCAATTAACCAATATGAGTTTATATCGAAGAATAAAATAGAAATAGGAGCTTGGCAGCATATTGCAGTAAAATTGAATGCATCTTCCAGCAGATTTAATCGTAAAGTTCGCTTTCAATATAATGCAGGAGCTGAATCTTATGCTGATGTTGCGCCCTCTTCAGGATCGCTTTCTACTGTACCTTTGATGGATACTTCAGAAACATATGTTGGTGAAAATTTTTCCGGGAAAATGGATGAAGTCATGATTTGGAGATCTGACAGAAGTGAGAGTAATACAAAACTTGATGCAACAAAAGGATATTCATACCCTACTGGTGAATGGTCTGATATATTACTATGCTCCTATTGGAAAGGTGATTCAGCAGAGAATCCAGGATTAGATTCTCAATCCTGGGTAGAAATGGAAAAATACATGAGAAGCATGTATTCTAATAATAGAGGATTTAAAGTTAGGTACGGTCTTATTTCTGCAGAGGGTGACCAGTGGAAATCGATGATAGCAGATCAAAATAAGCTCAATACATTTATCGAAGAACTAAAAATATTAGTACCACAAACAGATGGTATAGATATTGATTTTGAATGGTGTTATACACAGGCTGAATGGAATAACTATGGCAATATGGTTGAGAAGATTAGATCAGTAGTACCAGCCAGCAAAGTATTTTCCTGCTCACTGCATGCCGTGTCTTATAAGCTGGAAAAAAGATGGATTGATATGGTCGATTATTTTACTTTTCAAATATATGGACCATCTCCTGACATTTGGGCTTACGATCGTTATGTAAAAGCTTATAATGACTTTATAGCACATGGCTTCCCGAAAGAAAAGATTCTAATGTCAATAGGTACTTTAGCTACAAATTCACAGAAAGCTGTTGTTGGTTATAAAGATGTTATTGAAGCTAATCCAGGAATCTCCTTCGATAAGGATGAGGTTGTTTATAATGGAAGTCTTTACACCTTTAATGGAGTGAGTACAGTTCAAAAGAAAATGCAATTTATTGTAGACAATAAAATTGGGGGATCTATGTATTTTGACATGGGTAATGATATGAAAGTTTCAAATGAATACAGTCTTATCAGAGCAATGAATGAGATTGTTCCATCAAATGTTGATACATTAATTACAAACGTTGAAATTGAAACATCCACAATAACAACACCAGATGATGCAATGTCTGTACATCTATATCCGAATCCCAGTACAGGCGTTTTTAAGGTTCGGTTGCCTTCTGATGATCAAGCTGACTGCACGATTCTCAATCTTAATGGGTCTACTATAGGAGAGTACAAAGTGAGTAATTCGCAGGAGATTAACCTAACTCACCTACCAAAGGGGTGTTATCTAATTAGTGTGACTCAGAATCAGAAAAAATACAACGATAAAATTTATATAAAATAACAATTGATAATCTATGAGAAGCCAAAGAATGCACCGGTATTTAGGGTGTTTGCTGATGTTATTTATTTCGATAACCTATGCGTCTTCACAATCTCGAATTGTGAAAGGTAGTGTGTTTGATGATTTAAAATTAGGAATGCCCGGAGTGAATGTAGTTGTAAAAGGGACAACAAACGGAACAATTACTGATTTTGACGGGAACTATTCTATTTCAGTTCCAGGGGATAAAGCTGTATTAGTCTACTCTTTTATGGGTTATATCTCTCAGGAGATACAAGTAGAAAAAAGAACGCAGATAAATGTAGTATTGAAAGAAGATTCAAAACAACTTGATGAGATTGTTGTTGTCGGATACGGAGAGGTTCGTAAAAAGGACCTTACCGGAGCTGTAGCTCAATTGAAACCAAGTGAATCGGAATCTCAAATCTTCACATCTGTTGATAATATCCTGCAAGGTAAAATAGCGGGTGTAAGTATCAATAGCAGTGGATCAACTCCTGGAGGAGCAGTATCTGTTCAGATCAGGGGGGCTAATTCATTGAGAGGTGATAATCAGCCATTGTATGTTATTGACAATATCCCAATGGCTTCAACAGCCGAAGGAGCAGCTAATGGTGTTGGGGACTTCCAGGCAGCACAGAATCCTTTAACAAGTTTAAATCCTCAGGATATTGAAAGTATAGAAGTTTTAAAAGACGCATCTGCTACAGCTATTTATGGAGCTCGTGGTGCTAATGGTGTTATCTTGATTACAACAAAGAAGGGGAGTAAAGGAAAAACAAATATCAGTGTTAATGCAAATTTGTCAGTTGCAAGAGCTACTCGACTGCCTGAATTATTAGGCTTGAGTGATTATGCAAAATATCGTAATGAGCAGAATGCAGGTACCTATCAACAGTATTACTTTCAGGGGGATGAAATTCATTATTCTACAACTGGCGAAAACTATGATCCTTCAAATCCGTCTACATTTCACATCTTGAATGAGGTAAATTGGTTAGATAAAATATTTAGACAATCGTTTTCTCAGAATTATAACGTATCAATAAATGGAGGAGGGGAGCGAACAACTTATTTCTTCTCTGCTGGATTTAAAGATATTGAAGGTTTAGTAGAAAAAACAGGATTACAGCAAGGTGATTTACGTTTAAATCTTACATCTAAGTTAAATGATCGCCTGAAAGTAAACTTAAATCTAAATGGTTCTATTAAGCAGAATGATATGATGTCTGGCGGTGATACAAAAGGAGGAGCATCAGGATCTATTTTGCGTAATGCGATTGATGCAGCACCACATGATAAAATTATTGATGCAAATACTCTTCCAGAAGAGCGTTCTACAGCATTAAGCTGGATTGAAGATTATGATGATAAAACGCTAAGTAAAGTGTTTCGCGCTTC
>JBOFXU010000427.1:0-1106 GCA_051654305.1 Bacteroidales bacterium
C
Source organism: Bacteroidales bacterium (assembly GCA_051654305.1). GTDB lineage: Bacteria > Bacteroidota > Bacteroidia > Bacteroidales > UBA7332 > UBA7332. The sequence continues at coordinate 2 of JBOFXU010000427.1, forward strand.
AAAAGTAGGTATAATTTTTAATGGTTGTATATCACGTTTATATATAGGTTATAACTCTCGTTTATAGGACTCTGCGTAGCGTACAAAAAGCTGTTCGTTTCTGGAAGCACACCCCTGCTTCTGAACAAAATAGAAGAAGCGTTCAAGGTCCAGATCGGGACAATCAATTATTTTGAACTCTTCATTTTTAAGTTCACGCAGAACCGAACGAATAGAAACTACACTTATCGAATTTCCTGAAGAGAGAAATGTCTTTATGCTTTCCGTATTTCCCAGGGTCAGTATCAGGTTAAGTGATGATATTTTTTTTTGGTGTGTATCCAAGGCTCTGGATAATACCTGCATAGTACCACTACCGTATTCGCGTAATACAATAGGTAACTTGCAAAATTCTTCCACGGTGATTTCATCCATGGAGGCATATTTACTCCTGGCATGAGTAACAATCACAAGTTCGTCTTTGATATAAGGTAAATAGGTTATTCCCGATTCAAAATGCTCTCCTTCGACAATTCCAAGATCGATCTGCCCACTCAGCACTGCTTTTTCTATATCCTGAGTATTTCCACTAAGAAGAGAGAGTTTTACATCGGGAAATTTACTTAAAAATCCACCTATGATGGATGGTATAACATATTGCGAGATCGTTGAGCTGGCTCCGAGACGAAGTTCACCCTCATAAGTCTGCGTGAGAATATTCATTTCGAACGCAAGTTCCTTATACGCTTCAAGAATACGGTTAGCATGCTCCCGAAGCGACTCTCCCTCTTTCGTCAACTGAATCTGACTTCCGATGCGGTCAAATAAACGGACTTTGTATTGCTCTTCCAACTCATGAATATGTTTACTAATCGCCGGTTGGGAAAGATAAAGCTCTTTAGCGGCTTTTGTAAAACTGAGATTCTTAGCAACAGATATAAATACTCTCAATCTGAAATCGCCCATACGTATGTAAATAAAATGAACCTGTTGACTGTATGAGTAGCAATCAACAGGTTCGTATGAATTGCTTCTTTATTACAAGTTTGGATTAATCGAATTCCAAAGATCAATTGGAGGAATAATTCCCATTTCGATTACTTCATTACGCAATTTACACAAGTGA
>JBOFXU010000428.1:0-7872 GCA_051654305.1 Bacteroidales bacterium
TAGCTAAAGTCAGACAGCTCAAACGACTAATCGTTGTCGTTCCTTTTATCCGTACACGTTTGTGTGCGAACTGGCTCTACTTTGTCACTTCTACCTCCTACTATTTAGCGCTAAACCTTAGCGAGAGTATGAGAAATGACTCTATCTGCGAGGAGAACTCTATTCAGAATATTCTTCCTCACCAATTATTGGGGTACGAAAAAGCGCTTAAACTTGCGTATGCACGTATTGAATCGGATAAAGTGCTGACTGGCTGGAGAGACTCATTTACAAGTAGTCAGATTGACTGGCAAATTTCAGACCACATGCATGTTCCAAATTTTGGAGTGTACAAACATATTGAAGAAACTGAAATCACTGTTCCGGACGGTATTGCGTTAAAACATATCTGGAAAATCGGAGGAAGCAAGGGATGGCTCTATGCCAACTGGTTATGGAAAGCCCGGGGTATACTCGATCTTTTTGGACGGGGGGTTGGTCTTTCGCGTGGAAGAACACACCGGGAAGAGCTCTCTGCCGGAGATGCGCTTGACTTCTGGCGTGTGCTTATAGCAGATAAAGACAAGATGTATCTGCTTCTCTATGCAGAAATGGTGATGCCCGGGGAAGGCTGGCTTGAATTCCAGATTATAAAAAAAGAGAATCACTCGGTACTTCACATCGAAGCAACGATGAGACCAAGAGGGATCTCCGGACGACTATACTGGTACTCCACTCTACCTCTGCACAACATAATTTTCAAAGGTATGGGAAAAGAAATTGCTCAATCTTTCTGGGAAAATCAAAAATGATTTAAACCCTTTCCTGTTTTAGCAGTCTAAAGCATCGATTATGGAATTTTAATTACTTTTACACACCATCCACAATCTTTTTTATTGACTAACTAATTTACAGGAACAGATGAAGAATCTATTTATCTATCTATTATTCTTTCTTTGTACTTTGCCTTTGATTGGAGGCAACGTTGAAGGACGGATTATTGACAGCAAAACAAAACAACCTTTAGATTTTGTAAATGTGGCTCTCTACAAGGCTCAAGGAGACAAACTTGTGTCTGGAGTCGTGACTGATGCAAAGGGGGCATTCCTTTTTGAAAACACCGCAATAGGAAGCTATGTCCTCAAAGTAACCTTCGTTGGCTACACCTCATTGGAGCTTCCCCTGAGCTTAACGAAACAAAAACCAGCGATCAACCTCGGTAATCTGCACATGTCAGAAGAATCGAAACAGCTTGGTGAAGTAAGCGTTGTCGGACAAAGAGGACAAATGAGACTTGATATAGACAAAAAAGTATTTAATGTAGATCAGAGCATTGCTTCTGCCGGAGCAGGTGCTTCTGATCTACTTCGTAATATACCTTCTGTTAATGTAGACCCGGAAGGAAATATATCATTACGTAACAACTCAAGCGTTACTGTATGGATAAATGGACGTCCATCCGGACTAAATGAGGATAACCGTGCTCAGATCTTAGAGCAAATGCCGGCAGAGTCGATCGAACGTATCGAAGTAATTACGAACCCTTCTTCTAAATACAGCCCGGAGGGATCAGCAGGTATTATCAACATTGTACTAAAAAAAGACCGTAAAGCAGGATACTACGGAAGTGTAAGTGGTGGAGCCGACACTTTTGGTGGAGGAAACGGAAGTTTAAACATCAACTATAACTCAAAGAAATGGGAATATTATGCTAATGTTGGATTACGTGCCAGCAAGCATCGTATGAAGTCTGATTCGGAACGTGAGACCATGCTCAATGGAGATACCATCATACTAAACACAAAACAAAAAAGAAACATCGATCCTCTGGGTGTATTCCTTCGTGGCGGAGTTACCTATAATATTACAGAGAAAGATCATCTTGGTATTACCCTGATGGGAATGTACGGCAGTGGTGGTGGAACAAGTACATTCGACTACAGTGGCACACGACCATCTACCGTTCGCGAGCAAAACAGCGACGGCTCCCACAAAATGTTCGATATCGGACTAAACTACCAGAAAGAAATTGGCAAAGACCACGATTTCTCAGCAAGTATCTCCTTTGACCAAATGTTAAGAGATGATGACTCACGCTATAAACAATACGCTACACTTACTCCGGAGAATCTGTTTTATCAACAACAAATCTCTGACACAAAGAGAAAATCCATAGAGTTTCAGGCAGACTATAGCAAGAAATTCTCAGCCCTTGCTAAAATAGATGCTGGTATCAAAGGAAATATCGGTTCAAGAGAAAGTATTTCTGAAGGCTCCCAGGGCTCCAGCGAAAATAACATGAACGCTGTAGCTGCTATGAGTAACGATTTTGACAGTAAAGAAGATATTTATGCTGCCTATGTTAACTATGCAGGAAAGTACAACTCATTCGGATACCAGTTGGGGCTTCGTGGGGAATATACCTTCATGGATAACAAAAGCTATGAATACCCTACACTGGAAAGTCCGGTGATGGATCAGTACAAAAAGGATTACTTCAATCTTTTTCCTACAATGTTTCTTACCTATTCCCTACCTAAGGGAAATGATCTGCAGCTTAGCTACACACGTAGAATTAATCGTCCGAGAGGTCGTATGCTAAGTAGCTACAAAAACATCTCTGATTCAACAAATATCTCTTACGGAAATCCAAACTTACAACCGGAGTTTACTACTGCACTGGAGTTTAATTATCTAAAAACATGGGATAATCACACACTGAGCACTTCTGTGTACTTCCGTCAGACAGACGATGTCATTCAAAGCGTTTCTTATGTAGAAGATGGAATTAAATACAGCTCATATGGCAATCTGACAAATTCTCAGTCCGCAGGGGTTGAGCTTGTAGGAAAGAACAGACTACTTAAAATCCTTGACCTCACCACAACTGTCAACTTGTACTACGAGAAATTAGATGGGTTCACTTATATGAATACAACCTACAATGGAGTAGAGAATTTTGACTGGAATGCACAAATGATTGCCAATTTTTCACTCCCTCAGATGATCATGTTGCAACTTACAGGACGTTATAATTCAAGAACTAAGAGGCCGCAAAGCATCACAGAAGAGACATACTCTTTCGACATTGGCCTGCGTAAATCTTTCTTAAATAGAAAATTAAACGTATCTTTGACGGCCCGTGACATTTTGGACTCCAGAAAAAACAAAACAAAAAGCTGGGGAAACAATTTCACAGAGCAATCAGTATCCCAATGGGGGGGACGAGTTTTCTCATTAACTCTTAGCTATAATTTCGGTAATGCCGGATTATCAAGGAAAAAAGGAAATCGTCAGCAACAGAGGGATCAGGGAGAAATGGACATGATTAATGGCGATTTTTAAAAACTATATGGTAACAGTTAAAGCAATTGCTGGCAAAAAGGATTTAAAAACTTTTGTACAATTCAGAACAGACCTGTATAAGGGAAACCCTTATTCTGTTCCTTCTTTATTTGACGATGAATTCAACACTTTGTCTCCGGAAAAAAATCCGGCGTCTGAGTTTTGTGATTTCCAGTGCTTTCTTGCCTACAAACAAGATAAGGTAGTAGGTAGAATTTGTGCTATTATCAATCATCGCGCAAACGAGATATGGAACTGTTTACATGGTCGTCTGGGATTCCTGGATTTTATCGATGATACAGAAGTATCTGAATCTTTGTTAAAAACCGCAGAAGAGTGGGTGAAAGAGAGAGGTATGACTTCGATTCATGGTCCTCTTGGATTCACCGATATGGATCCGGAAGGTATGCTGGTGGAAGGTTTTGATCAACTTGGAACTTTCGCTACCCATTATAACTTCGAATACTACCAAAAGCACATTGAGCGCTACGGATTTGTAAAAGATGCTGACTGGGTAGAATTTAAGGTATTTATTCCGGACGCAATTCCAGAAAAACACAAACGTATTGCTGATATCGTTCAGAAGAAATATAACCTGAAAATGGTGAAGGTGAATAACTCTTCTCAACTTGTTAAAGACGGTTGGGCAAAAAAATTCTTCGAACTGATCAATATCTCTTACTCACATTTATACGGATATACACCGCTTACGGCAAAACAAATTGAACACTACACAAAAATGTATGTGCCGATTTTGCGCCCTGAGCTTGTAACGCTTATTGCGGATCAGGACAACAATCTTGTTTGTGTGGGAGTTGCTCTGCCATCGCTGTCTAAGGCGATGCAAAAAGCAAAAGGTAAACTTTTCCCATTTGGATTTATACATTTGCTGAAAGCGCTTAAATCTAAAGCAGAAGTGTGTGATCTGATGCTGGTGGCTGTTCATCCGGAATATCAGAACAAGGGTGTAAATGCATTGTTGTTTACAGATCTTATTCCTCAGTTCCAAAAATTAGGAACAGTTTATGCAGAATCTAACCCAGAGCTTGAAGATAATGGTAAAGTTCAGGCTCAGTGGGATTACTTCAAAACAGAACAACACAAACGACGCAGAGCATTTATCAAACAGCTCTGATCGATATGTTTCAATAAAACAGAAGAGACTATCTGAAATACACTTCAGATAGTCTCTTTTTTTGATTATTAATCTACGAGATCTCATTTAAAAGAATTGAAAAGAACCCAAACCAAGAATGCAATCTCAAAGAAATATGAACATGTAATAAAAAAATAAGGTATATTTGCATTATTACTAATTCTCAAAAACTCGGGTATGAGCGATTTATTCTCCTTCACACTGCTATGTTTCTCTTCATTTTTTACGCTATTCACGCCTTTTGGCATAATGCCGGTATTTGCTTCACTCACCAGTGATCTGGAAGAAAAAGAACGTAGAAAAGTGGCTCGAAAAGCCTGTACTGTCGCTGGCTGCATCGTTATTGGATTTGCCCTATCCGGACAGATGCTATTTAATTTCTTTGGCATCTCTATTAACGGACTCCGCATTGTAGGTGGATTAATCTTCCTGATCATCGGAATGGATATGCTTCAAGCCAGACTCAGCGAAGTCAAACTCAAGAAATCAGAAGCAACTGGTTATATACGGGACATAGCCATCACTCCTCTTGCTATTCCAATGCTTTGTGGTCCGGGTGTAATCACAAATGGTATCGTCCTGATGCAGGATGCAAACAGTTTTGAAAAAAAGATTGCTCTGATTCTCATGATCGTCATTGTACTATTTATAACGTACCTGATTTTAGTTGCTTCGGGCAAACTATTAAAATTGATTGGTGAGACCGGAAACAATGTGATGATGCGACTGATGGGACTGATCATTATGGTCATTGCTGTAGAGTTCCTGTTTTCAGGTGCAAAACCACTTCTTGTGGACATCATTCAGACGGCTATGGGTAAAAACTAAAGAATGATATCATTTTTAAAAACCAAATAATTAATTACTATCGATGGAAAATAACAAAAAACCCGGACTCGAACTTCCGGAAAACGCGTTCCGCGAGTTAAAACCGGGTGAAGTCTACAAGCCACTTCTTGATCAGAGTGGCAACATTGGTGAAGTCACTCCATGGTCCGTTACCTGGGGTATATTAATGGCAATCCTTTTCTCTGCCGCTGCTGCTTTTCTTGGACTAAAAGTAGGCCAGGTATTCGAAGCTGCTATTCCTATTGCGATTATCGCTGTTGGTGTTTCCGGCGCTGCTAAAAGAAAAAATGCACTGGCCGAGAATGTTATCATTCAGTCAATCGGTGCTTGCTCTGGTGTAATCGTAGCAGGTTCTATCTTTACTTTACCTGCACTGTATATCCTGCAGGCTAAATACCCTGAACTTACGGTAAACTTCCTCGAAGTGTTTATCAGCTCACTTCTGGGTGGTGTTCTTGGTATTCTTTTCCTTATTCCTTTCCGTAAATATTTTGTTTCTGATATGCACGGGAAATATCCTTTCCCTGAAGCAACTGCTACAACACAAGTACTGGTATCGGGCGAAAAAGGTGGAAATCAGGCAAAATCTCTGGCTGTAGCCGGTCTTATTGGTGGACTTTATGATTTTGCGATTGCTACTTTCGGTGCATGGAGCGAGGAAATCTCTACCCGTGTTCTGCCTTTTGGCGAAGCTTTAGCTGATAAAGCAAAAGTTGTTTTAAAGGTAAACACCGGAGCTGCTGTTCTTGGGCTTGGGTTTATCATCGGACTAAAATATAGTATCATTATTTGTGCTGGTTCTTTCTTTATCTGGATGCTGATTATTCCAGGATTAAACCTGATTTTTGGTGACACTGTGCTTAGTCTTGGAAACGATGCAATTACGCAAACGATCTCTTCGATGTCTCCTGAGCAACTTTATACGCTTTATGGCCGTCATATTGGTATCGGTGGTATTGCAATGGCGGGTGTGATCGGTATTATCCGTTCATGGAGCATCATTCAGGGAGCTGTTGGACTTGCTGCCAAAGAGCTTGGCGGGAAAAGTGCCGGAGATGTTGAAAACACTAAACGCACACAAAAAGATCTTCCGATGAAGTTTATTGCCATCGCAAGTTTCATCACTCTGATTGCCATCCTGATGTTCTTCTACTTCGGTGTGATTCATAATCTTACGCAAGCTATCGTTGCACTATTGGTAGTAAGCGTGATTGCATTCCTGTTTACCACAGTTGCAGCTAATGCTATTGCTATTGTAGGCTCTAATCCTGTATCAGGAATGACGCTGATGACATTAATTCTGGCATCTCTTATCCTTGTAGCTATCGGATTAAAAGGGACATCAGGTATGCTTGCTGCACTGCTTATCGGAGGCGTTGTTTGCACCGCTCTCTCTATGGCTGGTGGATTTATCACCGACTTAAAAATCGGATACTGGATCGGTTCTACTCCGGCAAAACAGCAAACCTGGAAATTCCTCGGAACATTGGTTTCTGCCGCTACAGTAGGTGGAGTGATTCTTATCCTCAACAAAACTTACGGATTCACTGACGGACAACTTGCTGCACCACAAGCAAACGCTATGGCTGCTGTAATCGAACCGTTGATGTCCGGACAAAGCTCTCCTTGGATTCTTTACGGAATTGGAGCTGCGCTATCCATCATCCTGACATTCTTCGGAGTACCTGCATTGGCATTCTCGTTAGGTATGTTTATCCCTCTATCTTTAAATACGCCTTTGCTAATTGGTGGATTGATCAACTGGTACGTAGGTAGCCGTTCTAAAGATCAAGCGGTTAACAATGCGAGAATTGAGAAAGGAACACTCCTATCTTCTGGTTTGATTGCCGGTGGAGCTCTTCTGGGAGTAGTAAGTGCGCTGATCCGCTTTATGAACTTCGATTTCATTAATCCGGAATGGGCGGCTTCAAGCGGAGCTGAAATTCTTGGATTTGTCATGTATATCGTTCTGATGATTTACCTTGCAAGAGCAAGTATGAGCACAAAAGAATAGGTTGTACTCAACATATCTCGCAACAGACTGTTTATCTATTGATAGACAGTCTGTTGTTTTTTATAAAACACCCGAATATTGCTCTTTCTCACATTGTTCCATTACAAACAATCTGTGAATAATCGGGAAAAGAGATTCACCTAAAGTGCTCTGAATGGCTCTTGACGGATATTTATAAATATTCACTAAAAACAGATATGAAATGTAATATGGTGAACAAAAAGATCAAATTGATTTTCAGATTATCGATTTTGTTCGTACTTTTGTGACCCGTAGTATAGAAAAAGAAGTAAAATTTAAAATCACATAATTGTGGCTGATACAAAGTATATTTTCGTTACAGGCGGTGTTACCTCTTCTCTTGGAAAAGGTATTATTTCAGCATCCTTAGCTAAATTATTACAAGCAAGAGGATATAGTGTTACAATCCAGAAGTTTGATCCATACATCAATATCGACCCGGGTACATTGAATCCTTACGAGCATGGCGAATGTTATGTAACTGAGGATGGACACGAGGCTGACCTTG
>JBOFXU010000429.1:0-7667 GCA_051654305.1 Bacteroidales bacterium
CGTTCTAACGTTCCAGGTTCTTTCTAACACATACTGGTTTACTTTAGCACCCGCCACAGAAAGAGTCATCTGGTCAAAATCTACACCATTGAGTTCGGCACGTGGAGCATCAGGCGAAAGCTCTGAGCATTGTTTTACGGAAATCTTCCATTCTTTCTTATTTCCACTCGCGGATGTTACCCCAATCGTATGAATATCTTCAGCAGTCTTAAACTCTATAGGCTGAGGATCTTTCACATCATAGCCATCTACAATAGCCAGTGGTGAGAAAAGAACCGAAGCATCAACCTTTAATGGGAAGGTTGCATTTGCAGCAAGAATGGAAACTTTTCCTTCCATTGCATTTATTTCAGGCTTGAGACTAACCACAGCATTTGCAGGTTCATAGCTCGTAATTTCAAAGCTTTCGATATAGTTACCTTCTGCTAAAGGAACTTCTTTCAGTTCAATATACCAGGCAGATGCTACCCCACTCTCTGCTATCACAAAGAATTTCTTTCGTTCTGATATGCTTGAAAAAACTACTTCATTACTAAAATCAACACCTTTGGTATCACCATTAGAGGTTTGTAAGTCCAGCTTCATCGAAAGAGGAAACTGGTATTTCCCGTATAATACAGGTATAGAAATAATATGCTTTTCGAGATCAACCACGGCTGTTCCGAGAATAATTGACGATGGTGTATGGGAAGTGATGGAAACACTTTTTACTATCGCATCATCTTTCAGACTGTTTAAATCTGTACATCCACCTACGATAGTCAAAACTAAGACTAACAAGGTAGAAATAACAAATCTACAAGTTTCAATTCCTTTCATTTTCATTGTTTTCAATTTTACAAAACGTCACAAAGGTAAGCAAATGAAGCCAAATTACAATAAAATTAATCTTTCAGCTGTCAAACAGACAGGAAAGGATGGCTTCGAATATCGTTTCAAAAGAAAAGAAGAAGCAGTATTTCGTTATATTGAAAACCTCCGCTTCTTCTTATTTTTCTAAAATGCTTCAGTAATATTCATATAGAGAAGTGCTTGCTTATCGATTGGACTATAGCCCACATCAAAACGCAGATTCATACGAGGTTGAAGCTCTATACGGATTCCTGCTCCGATATTTGGAAGTACCCCCTCTATACGAACCGGATTTGGCCCAAGAAAGCCACAACCAGCCCAGGTAGCAAATCCTAAACGGTTTACCATCTTCTTGATAAATGTTTCTCCATCCGTATTAATCATCTGGCGATACTCAAACATAGCAGTATGTGCAGATTTATCACGGTATTGTCCCAGGTAGAGTCCTCGTAAATCAAATGGTGAACCTACCATAGGCATACGTGTAAATGGAACATCTCCAATGGCATTTTTACTATTGAATGTCCATGCGATAACTTTTCTTAACCCGACACTTTTATACTGACGATAATCAATAGAAGCAAATCCCCAATTATATGTACTCCCGAGAAACTTAGGTGCATAGGCCAGTTTAGTATCCAAATACCATCCTTTATAGGGATTGGAAGGCACATCCCGGCTATCATAAGACAACGAAACACCTATACTGGAAGATCTGAGCTTTATCCCTGCTGAATCTCCGCCTTGTCTGATATAGTATGGATCATTGACTACTCCAGCAGCCGGTTTAGAAATATGATCCTGAACATAATCTATCGTTGGTCCAACAAAATAATTTGATTCTTTTATACGAAACAGAAACGTAGGATTGATCTGGATCATCCTCATGAAATACTCAGTGGTCTCTGGTCCCCGCTCAACTTTACTGTTCTGTGAATATCCAATTCCATAATAATTATCTCCCGTATTTTTTATGATAAAGCGACCGGTTATCCGGAACTTATCATGTTTGAAGAACAATTGAGGATATAATGTTGAGTTCACCCCAACCCCTTGTCCGAAAGTTGCACCAAACGTAAGAGGTAGTACAGAGCGTAACAAGGACGTATCGGAAGGATTTGTTCTGAATGTCGTTAACAGACTTCCTCCGATGACAAATCCGAAGTCAGGAGTATACCCCGGACCTCCAATAATATTAAATCTAAAATTTCTTTTTTCCTTTTCAGCTTTTCGTTCGGCCTTTCGGATTCGTTTCAACTCTTTCTCAGTAAGCGGAACTGAACCCTGATCCGATGCAAGTGAATCTGTCTGAGCCACTGCCATCTCTGGAGACAGAAGCATCAATAGGCAAATAGTCAACCACACGAAGCTCTTCGAATTTCTTATCATCATCAATAATTATATAGATTATTTTACTTGAAAACATCATTATTTGATACCGCAGTATTAATTTGTGCGGCAAATATAACACAAGTTCATTCAAAAAAAATAGACTTATCGGCTCAAATTGAGATATAAACAAATATGTACCGTACAATAGCTAACCTATCTTGCAATATTTAACACAATAACAGTATCCTCAGTTAATAATTAACATATTTATGTTTTAATATAAATTAACTACAAATCAACTATTATGTATGGCTTGTTTCTGTTATAGTATAAATACGATAATATTTCACCTATGAATACAAATGAAATTTTAGATGCTTACAAGTTCCGTTTCGCGTGTAAGAAATTCAAAACCGGCGAACAGATACCGGAAGATCAATTCAACACAATATTGGAAACAGCCAGACTTTCACCCAGCTCATTTGGGTTTGAACCTACACATCTGGTAGTCATCCAGAATCCGGATATTAAAGAAAAGCTAAAACCAGCCGTTTTTAACCAGCCCCAAATTACGAGTTGTAGCCATTTTGTTTTATTCCTTACACGAAAACCTGTTGACATGACTGCAGGAAGCGATTATCTGAAATCATTCCTGAAAGAAGTAAAGAAAATGGAAGATCAGGACATCGAAAACATGATGAAGTTTTTCTACATGTTTGAGAAAGATAGTTTCAAACTGATGGACCAAGAAAGAAATATGCTTGACTGGGCTTCAAAACAAGCATATATTGTGCTTGGAAATATGCTGACTACTGCAGCAATGATGGGCATAGACTCTTGCCCGATGGAAGGATTTATACCTGATTTGATGAGAAAGGAACTTAAAGAGGTTCTGAATATTGATACGGACCATTTTGATATCTCCGTGATGGCTGCATTCGGATATCGTGATATGGATCAACCTGAAAAGACCCGTCAATCGATGGATCAGTTGGTCACATGGGTCAAATAGAGTAGAAACTCGAAATCATTTATACTACAATATATAAATAGGAAACCGAATTTTGACAATCAGCAAGCAGGTGATTTCATTTAGCACAAAGCAAGTGGAATCACCTACTTGCTGATTTGTGCTTTATACCAAACTTATACAATGTCGTAGCCCCCTTGTTTAATTTACCGATACTCAGTGAAACCGTCCTCATTTATGCAAACAACATTCAGCTCAGGCTGCTAATGTATCAAAGAAAACACAGATTTCTTTGATACATTTACCCAATTCATTTGTTATGCTACAAACATGTCGTATCATTTAATTTATTATTTATGATATTAATAGTAGTAAATCTGATTCTCTTCGTTGCTTTAATAGCGTGGTTGTATGTATGGCAACGTAAGTTTATAAAGTTTCCTAAAAGAGTATTCCTTGCTTTAGGTCTTGGTATTGGCTGCGGAACACTCCTTCAGCTCACTTATGGATCTTCTTCGGAGATCACATCAGGAACTCTTGAATGGATTGGATTAGTTGGAGACGGATACGTCCGATTACTCCAAATGATCGTGATGCCCCTGATCATGATATCTATCCTTTCAGCTATTGTTAACCTGAAAGAAGGCGGGAAAGATTTAGGAAAAATGAGTACGACGATCTTATTCTTTCTTGTAGGAACTGCTGTGGTTGCCGGTTTAATCGGCCTATTCACTGCTAATTTGTTTGGATTAACAGCAGAAGGTCTTCAGATGGGTGCCATGGAAACTGCAAGAGCAGGGTATCTTGAAACGAAACTGACAGACCTTAATAATACAAGTTTTGCATCGAGGATTATTAATCTTATTCCTTCAAATCCATTCCAGGATATGACTGGTAGCCGTGACACCTCAACAATCGGGGTTGTGATCTTCTCCGCCTTTTTAGGAGTGGCCGCCTTAGGTATTGCAAAAAAGAAAAGTAAATCGTTTGAATTCTTCCGTGATCTGATTAATTCACTTCACGATGTAATCATGCGTCTGGTAACTATGATACTCAGACTAACTCCTTATGGAGTGCTTGCTTTAATGACTAAAGTTGTTGCGACAAGTAACGTGAGTGAGATCATGAATCTCGGAAGATTTGTAGTTGCTTCTTATGTAGCTCTGATCACGATGTTCGTTGCTCACCTCATCATCGTAGGCGCATTTGGTATAAATCCATTTATCTATTTACGTAAAACACTCCCTGTGTTGACATTCGCATTTACATCTCGCAGCAGCGCTGGAACAATTCCTTTAAACATCGAAACTCAAGTGGACAGATTAGGCGTTAACGAAGGAATTGCAAATCTTTCAGCTTCTCTCGGTGCATCTATTGGTCAAAATGGTTGCGCAGCTATTTATCCGGCTATGCTGGCTGTTATGATTGCGCCTATCGCCGGGGTTGATCCGATGAACTGGGAGTTTATAATAAAACTTCTGGCTATAATTGCTATCAGCTCATTCGGTGTAGCCGGAGTGGGAGGAGGAGCTACATTTGCCGCTTTGATTGTGCTCTCTTCTCTGAACTTCCCTGTTGCTCTTGTAGGATTACTTATATCCATAGAACCTTTAATTGATATGGGTAGGACTGCCCTGAATGTAAACGGGGCCATGGTTACAGGTGTTGTTACCGGGAAAATCTTCGGACAATTAGACACAAGTAAATTCTACGACAATGATATGAGAGAACCCGAAGAATAGATGAATAATAAATGACTAAAAGCAATCTCAAACCCGAAAATGCAACCCTGTTGCTGTTAAAATTAGCCTGGCCGGTGATTTTATCCTCGTTGCTACATCTCACGTATAACCTGATCGACATGTTATGGGTGGGACACATTGGAAGCGGTGCTGTAGCAGCAGTAGGAAGCGCAACGTTCTTTATTAATCTGGGATGGGCCTTTGCAAGCATTATCACCATAGGAACAACGGTTTCTATTTCACACGCTGTAGGGGCACAGAATAAAAAGCTGGTACAAAAATATGTTTCCAGCTCTTTGTTTGCGATTGTTGTTTTGGGACTGATCTATACCGTTATACTACTTTTTACACCCGAATATCTGATTGGATTTTTCAAAATCACTGATCAGACCGTAGTTGACCAGGCTACGACATACCTGCGAATCAATGCCATTGGAATAATTATCGGTTTTTTCAATCTTATTTTCTCTGGTATACTGGATGCACATGGAAGGACTAAATCATCATTTCGCGCAGTCCTTTCAGGAAATGTGGTCAATATGATTCTGGATCCTATACTCATTATCTATATGGATCTTGGGGTAGCCGGAGCCGCCTGTGCTACGGTTGTGTCACGCACGGTTGCATTTATCATTTTCTTTTCACTCATTCACAGAGGACGAATTACAAGAATCAGCTTCAGACACTTTGGGATAGAACAACTAAAAAAGATTTTAAGCATCGGACTTCCTGGATCTCTCCAGCGTACTCTATTTACGCTGATAGCGATATTTATCGGACGCATCGTTGCAGATTTTGGGACGGATGCTATTGCTGCCCAAAAAATTGGATTACAAATCGAATCGATCAGCTTTACAATCATGGGCGGATTGTCTCAGGCTATGTCTATCCTCGTAGGACAGAACTATGGCGCGCGGTCTTTTCTTCGTATAAAACATTTATACAAAGCCGGACTGCAAATAAATATAATGATCGGAGCTCTCATGACGGTCTTCTTTATTCTGTTCGCCCGCGAATTAGTAGCCATCTTTGTGCGAACCCCTGAAACAATCCTGATGGGAAGTGCCTACCTAAGAATTGTAGGTATCTCTCAGCTTTTTATGGGACTGGATATGATGACGGCAGGCACTTACAATGGACAAGGAATGACAAAGTACCCGGCTGTAAATAGTGTAATACAGACTTCTCTGCGCATACCACTTGCTTATGTACTGAGCCACTACACAGCTCTTGGTATTGAAGGCGTCTGGTGGAGCATCTCCATTACAAGTATAGGTAAGGGAATCGTCCTGTATTTCATGTACAGGGTACGTCAAAGCAAACTGGAACGACTCAATCAGATAGAACTCCGCAAACAGATGAAACGACAAAGACTCGAAGAGGAAAAAAGACACAATTACCCGTATTCGAGTGACACAATAAATGACAACTAAAGACTTAACATATGGAACGTGCATTTAAAAAAGTAAAAAGACTTATACTCAACGGTAAGTTTGGTATAGAAAAAGAAGCTCTCCGCATCAATGCTGAAGGGAATCTGGCACTTACGCCACACCCTCAGGCATTGGGAAATAAAAAAGACAATCCCTATATCACTACTGACTTTTCTGAAAGCCAGATAGAAATGATTACTCCACCAATGAACAGTATCGCGGAAGCGATTGGGTTTATGAAGACGATTACCGATATCGTATCCGATCATATCGGTGATGAGTTACTCTGGCCTCAAAGCCTCCCTCCTCTTCTGCCGGAAGAGAATCTTATACCCGTTGCTAAATATACCGAAGAAGACATCGAACTCGAGAACTACAGACATTCATTAGCTGAAATCTATGGTAAAAAAAGACAACTGATTTCGGGTATTCATTTCAATTTCTCGTTCACAGATGAGTGGTTCGAAGAAGTACGTAAACATAGCGAACATAAACTCTCACAAAAAGAGTGGAGAGAAAAAGTCTACATGAAGATTTTGCGTAATTTCATGCGCCATCGTTGGGTTTATATCTGGCTTTTTGGAGAGACTCCTGTTGCAGAGGAGCAATTCAAAGTACCTTCTCTTCTGGGAAAAGAAGAGCTTCCTATGAAAAGCGGATTGAGCATTAGCCTCAGAAATGGACCACTGGGGTATCGCAATAAGGAGGAGTTTTATATCGACTATAGCTCTGCTGAACATTACAAATTACAGATCGATGATTTAGTAAACAAAGGTCACCTCATCAGCAATAAAGAACTTTATACCCCTATACGTCTGAAGTTTCTTGAAAAAGATCAGGGGGCGCCTTCGTACATCGAGCTACGACTGATGGATATCGATCCTTTGAGCAAATCAGGAGTTTGTTCTCATGCGCTTTATTTTGCCCATATATTACTTCTCTATTGTTTAATCAAAGACGAAAATACACTTTTCACGACCGAAGAGCAATTTATAGCCAACCGCAAACACGATTATGCGGCAGGATTCGGAAGATGTCTGGATTGTGTGTTTCCCTATGACGCGTCAAAAGGACATACCGTCGTACAGGAGGCGAAAGATCTTCTGACAGACATTTATACTACACTACACCCATACAACATCTGGTCTAACCAGTTGTACCAGCAGCAGTGGAATCATGTTCAGTCTTTGATCACTCAACCGGATCTTCGTCCGGGTATTTTAGTATACAAAGAGTGTAAGGAGAATGGATTCCTCAAGTTTCATCTTGATAAAGCGAAAGAATACAAACAGGAATCAAAACAAAAAGGATTCCAATTTTACGGCTTCGACGACATGG
>JBOFXU010000430.1:0-13612 GCA_051654305.1 Bacteroidales bacterium
TGAATGCACTTCTGAATATGTTAATCGCGTCAGCTTTTGCATCGGTTGTAGGTGTTGTGATAAGATATCAAAAGGAACATTGCTTCTCTTTCGAAGCTATATTTACGGGAGCGTTATCGGGATTGGTAATAATTGCCCCATCTTCAGGATTTGTCAATGCTCAGGTTGCCCTGCTGTTGGGATTGCTTGCACCCTTCATTACATATTATTCAGCACTATTTGCTCAAAAAATGCGCTGGGATGATCCTTTGGGCGTATGGTGTTTGCATGGCATGTGCGGATTTGCAGGTACTCTGCTCACCGGCTTTTTCTTTATGAATGAAGCAGGCACTACTTTCTCCGGGACCCATCAGGTTTTTATTCAGCTTTTAGGCGCACTGTTTGTAGGGGCATATTCATTTATTATAACCAGTGTCCTGCTCCAGCTGATAGATCTTATCTCCCCTGTTCGTATTTCTGATGCAGTACAGTTTGAAGGGTTAGATCACCATTACCTAAAGGAAGGTGGTGATTCGCGTTAAACTTTTAAGTCATTGTGTTGTTGTACTATAGAAAACAAAAACTAATGATCTAACTAAATATTTAGGTTATGGACAAATTTCAAGATATTATCAATTGTGAAGATTTTACATTGGTTGATTTCTTTGCGACGTGGTGCGGCCCATGTAAAATGATGGCCCCTATTTTGGAAGAGTTTAAAGGAAAAACAGGGGATGCTGTGAAAGTTCTTAAAGTAGATGTAGATAAGAACGAAGAGTTGTCTCTTCACTATCGGATCCAGTCCGTGCCTACTCTTATGTTATTCAAGAAAGGTGAAATCGTTTGGCGACATTCTGGTGTTATATCGGCCGATCATCTGATGAAGCTTATCGGACAGCACGAATAGATAAAAAGAATATTTTCAGGCGTAAAGCTCTGAGAAAGGTCATAAAAAAAGACTATCCATTGTTGTATTAAAACAGATGGATAGTCTTTTTTTTATAGAAACAGGAGGTTAGTCAATGATTGATCCGTATAGATCGAATACTTGTGCACCTGTGATTTTTGCCATATACATTTCGCCGATCTGAAGATCTTTCTCTTTAGCAATAAGAACTTCAGGATCTACTTCCGGTGAATCAAACTCTGAACGGGCAATATAATAATCACCTTCTTCACGGTCGATAATCACTTTTAGCGTTTGTCCTACTTTCGACTGGCTATGTTCTGCAGCAATACGTTCCTGCAGAGCCATGATAATGTCCATACGCTCTTGTTTTACCTCTTCCGAGATATCATCTTCGTAGTGTTTGTACGAATATGTATCTTCTTCAGCCGAATAAGGGAATGCTCCCATACGTTCGAAGCGCATATCTTTTACGAACTGTTGAAGTTCCGCAAAATCTTCTTCAGTTTCACCAGGGAAACCAACCAGAAGAGTGGTGCGTAAGTGGATTCCAGGAACCTCTTCCCGGATTTTATTCAGAAGTTCATATGTCTTTTCTTTCGTTACGTGGCGTTTCATGCGCGAAAGTACAGGATCGCTGATATGTTGAAGAGCGATATCCAGGTATTTACACACATTGTCTTTCTCACGCATAACACGTAGCAAGTCCATAGGGAATTGAGCCGGATAAGCATAATGCAGGCGAATCCATTCTACCCCCGGAATATCGGCAACGCGCTCTACCAGTTCAGCGATTTTAAATTCACGATAAATATCCCATCCGTAGAACGTCAGGTCTTGTGCAATGAACTGAAACTCTTTCACTCCCTGAGCAACCAGTTTTCGTACTTCATCCTCGATGTCTTCGATTGTGCGTGACTGGTATTTTCCTGTAATAATAGGAATAGCACAGTATGCACAAGTGCGATTACATCCCTCGCCAATCTTCACGTAAGCGTAATGAGATGGAGTAGTCAATATTCGTTCATTATGTAAACGATCATCGTATGCAGTGCCAAGATCAGTCAACAGCTCTTTCCAGTCAAACTTTCCGTAAAATTTATCTACTTCCGGGATTTCTGCCGGAAGCTCATTGATGTAACGTCCCGAAAGACATCCCATCACATAAAGTTTTTTAATCTTACGACGTTTTTTTGCCTCACAAAACTGAAGAATCATATCAATAGACTCTTCCTTTGCATCACCAATAAATCCGCAAGTGTTGATTACCACAATCTCACCGTCTACGTGGTCAGAATCGTGAGCTACGGAGTAACCTTTAACCTGCAACTGCTTTAGTAGTTGTTCTGAATCTACCAGATTTTTTGAACAACCTAATGTAATGATGTCTACTTTGTTTTTTATCATAAAGAATTATTGCATAAAAACGGAATAGGCTGAAGAAGTTAGAATTAATTAAATCTACTATCCTTCTGCTTATTCCGTTTATAAAATCTCTGAATTATTGTGGTTTAGAGTTTCTCTCCGCCAAATAGTGAATCGACAAATTCGCGACGGTTAAAGACTTGCAGGTCTTCCATGCGTTCGCCAAGTCCGATGTATTTTACCGGTGTTTTAAACTGATCAGAAATTCCGATCACTACTCCACCTTTAGCTGTTCCATCAAGTTTTGTAATAGCCAGGGCGTTTACTTCAGTAGCTGCTGTAAACTGTTTCGCCTGTTCGAAAGCGTTTTGTCCGGTTGATCCGTCCAATACCAGGAGTACTTCGTGAGGAGCTCCGGGTATAACTCTTTCCATTACATTTTTGATTTTTGTCAATTCATTCATCAGTCCAACCTTGTTGTGAAGGCGTCCTGCTGTATCAATAATAACAACATCTGCGTTGTTTGCTTTAGCAGAGCTCAGAGTATCGAAAGCAACAGAAGCAGGGTCAGAACCCATCTTTTGTTTAACAACCGGAACTCCGACTCTTTCTCCCCAAATGCAAAGTTGTTCAACTGCAGCAGCGCGGAATGTATCTGCGGCACCCAGATAAACGTTGAGTCCATTTTTCTTGAACTGGTAAGCCAGCTTACCGATCGTTGTCGTTTTACCCACTCCGTTTACACCAACCACCATGATTACATATGGCTTCTTGTCTTTCGGAACAGCAAATTCAGCAACATCATCCGTATTGTTTTCAGTAAGGAGCGTCGCAATCTCATCTTTCAGTAGCTCGTTCAGTTCGTCCTGACTTACGTACTTGTCGTTTGCAGCTCTTTTTTCAATACGGGTAATGATCTTCAACGTTGTTTCAACGCCTACGTCCGAAGTAATAAGAACCTCTTCTAAACGGTCTAAAACATCATCGTCTACCTTGGATTTTCCCACAATAACGCGAGAGAGTTTCGAGAAGACACTCTCCTTAGTTTTAGATAACCCTTTGTCGAGGGTTTCTTTCTTATCTTTTGAAAAGAAACTGAATATTCCCATAATGGTGTTTTACTTGAATTTTATAGAGTTAAAATCAACGATCCGCCTTGCATACTGTTCTCTAAGTGCAGTTTAGCAAGATGTTACACTCACGAAATCCCTACAAAAGTAGTGAATTCGCTGAATAAAAAAAACTTTCCCGTACAGATAAATCTGCTCAGGAAAGTTTTTTTATATTTTATTTTCAGCAAATTACTTTGCGAAAAAATCTTTAACTTTATCGTTAGGAACCATTTCCTCTTGGAATGTATAAGCTCCAGTTTTAGGTGATTTTACCATTTTGATTACTTTTGAGAAAGTACGGCCTTCACCTGTTTGTAATGATGCTACGGTTTTCTTTGCCATGAGTTATCTTATTTAATCTCTTTATGAACAGTTACTTTTTTAAGAATCGGGTTGTATTTTTTCAACTCCATTCTCTCTGTTGTATTCTTTCTATTCTTAGTTGTGATGTATCTAGACATACCTGGCATGCCACTAGTTTTATGCTCAGTACACTCTAAAATCACCTGTACTCTATTACCTTTTGCCTTTTTTGCCATTGTTCAATCTCCTTATCCGATAATACGAATTTCTTTTAAATAACCCTTTTCGATTGCTGCTGTAATAGCCGCATCTAGACCTACTTTGTTAATTGTACGCAACCCAGCTGCTGAAATGTTTAGGTCGATCCATTCCTGTTGTTCTACCCAGTAGAACTTCTTTCTGAACAAGTTGACATTGAACGTTCTTTTAGTTCTTCTCTTTGAGTGAGAAACGTTGTTGCCAACCATTGCTTTTTTTCCGGTAATTTGACAAATCTTAGACATCGCTATCTTAATTTTTTATTATTGTTTTCTGTACACTGCTTTCACAAACAGAGCGCAAAGTAAATCAATTTATCCTTATCGCACAAGTATTTTTTGAAAAAAAATTGGAATAACTTCTCAATTCTCAATCATTTGTGCAAGCAACAAGAGTGCATCATTTGCAGTGCGGATTATATTCTGTTCGCGGTCATTTCCGTAACGATACATACGGGAGATGAGTTTTCCGCAACAGTAAGAAGCGATCCACACTGTTCCGACGGGTTTCTCTTCAGTTCCTCCATCAGGTCCGGCAATTCCAGTAACCGCTACGGCAGCATCAACCTTAAGCAATTCCTTCACACCTAATACCATTTCCTCGGCGACTTGACGACTTACGGCTCCAAAGTTAAGCAAAGTTTCTGATTTTACGCACAACAAATTTTCTTTAACTTCATTTGAGTAAGCAATTATTCCGCCTTTGAAATACGTTGAACTCCCTGAAATAGCTGTGATTTGGTGGGCTATATACCCTCCGGTGCAACTTTCTGCTGTTGCAAAAGTTAACTTTTTTTGTTTTAGTAGTTTGCCGATAAAGGCACCGATTGGGAGATCATCTTCTTCAAAAAGAGCCTCTTTAAGCAACTGCTTTAATTTGAGCGCTTCATCTCTCAATAGGGCTTCTCCATAACTTTTATCCCCCCGATCCCGGCATGTCAGTCGAAGTCGGATAATACCAGGGGAGGGGAGGTAAGCCAGTTTCAGCTGGAGAGGAAGATTGTCTTCCCATTCGGAAATATGCTCTGCCAGTCCGGATTCAGTATAGTCTTTTACCAGAAATGTACGGTGAATGATATACTCTTCCGGCTGGAATTTTTTTAGCAGTCGGGGGATAATCTCTTCAGTCATCGCCCACTTCATCTCTATTGGTACTCCCGGCATGGAGACAAACACCTGATTGTTTTTGTCGATCCAGCTGATTGGTGCCGTACCTTTTTGGTTTTGTATGATTGTAGCTTGGTCAAGTACGTTCGCCTGTGATCGGCTTAATGTATTGACTTCACGTCCTCTCATTCTAAATATACGCTCTACGTTATTGTATGTTTCATTGTCGAACCGAAGACCCATGCCGAAGAAGTCTGCCAAAACTTGTTTTGTGCGGTCATCTTTCGTTGGTCCTATTCCTCCTGTGATCAGGATTACGTCTGAACGCCCGGAGGCTTCCTGAAGGATTCTGAGCATGTCTTCCGGATCATCACCTACAGAGGTGATACGAAAGAGTTCCAGTCCTATTTTATTCAGCTCTTTCCCAATCCATGCAGAATTGGTGTCGATGACCTGACCAATAAGCAGTTCGTCTCCGATTGTGATAACTTCTGTTCTCATACGCGTATACTATGATGTTAAATTCTACCATCTGTAGGTGAATCCTAAGCTCAAGAATTCTTTCCATTGAAAGAATGAGTCGTCTTCGTCAATCAAGGCTCTGCGATCGTCATAACGAACAATGAAGAAGACACGTGTTGAAAAATAACGGTTAAGAATAAAATTCACTGAATTTTCCCATTCTGATTCTACGTTCGAATATGACGTAAAATAGTAGAAACGGCTATCCCATTGAATATTTTTTGTGATCGGGAAGTTCATACTTGCCTTAACCATCGAACCGACTTGGTGTAAAGTCTTTTTCCCGCTCTGGATACCGAAACGTGTAACATCTACCTTTTTGTCACGAAGTGCGTACTTCATGCTGTAAGATAGAGGTGCGATAAAAACAGAAAGGTTCTGAATATTCGGTTTGTTGATCTTTGTCTTCAGGTCCATACCCAAACTGAAATAAGCTTCAGCAGGAGTAAGGATAGATGAAAGCATATCCTTCGAGTTTGTATTATATGAGTTGAAAAGTTTTGTTTTAAACTCAAATGAGGCGGTGTAGTACCATTTTTCGAAAGCCTTGTAACCGAATTTTGAGCTTAAACGTAACTGGTCATCACTTACTTTAAACATACGTAATGTATCGCTCGGAGTTGAGAAGAATCCCGATCGCCAGTCTACTTCATTGTCAAACTGAATGTTTTTTGCATCGCGATACTGGAATTTCCAGTTAAAGTTTGAAAGCAAAGAGATATTGCTTTCTCCTCCCTGGTGCCAGTTTCTGGAAATGTAGTTCTGCGTAAACTGCAGGTTCGCTACTGAGAAATTCTTCCAGAATGACTGTTTCTCTTTTACTTTCTGGAGTCCAGCTGTATTTTTAGGCAGTTGAATCTCCTCGGGAGAAAAGAGTGTTGGAACGGATGCTTTTGTCGCTTCGCGCTCAATCTCATCCAGTTCTTTTTTACTTGGTAACCGGTTAATATAGTAACGCGTTACATATGGATTCACTACTGCAGCGTAGAGCTTGGCCCGTCCGCGAAGAGAATCCAGTGTAATGGCTTTTGTTAACCAGGATATGTCCATAGGAAGGTCGAGCACGGGAAAAGCTTTTGGCTCATCGTGCTTAATTAGCTTCATGTTGTGAGGTAGTACCTCTCCTCGGAATACCAGAGGCATGAAGAGCGTGTTTACGGGAACCGTATCAGGATACTGTCGTTCCAAAAGAAGTTCATTTTGATCTGGGAAAGTGAGTTGTAGATTCAGATCAAAGTCCTGAGAGAAAATAGTTAATGCGTTTAGGAAACCTACTAAGGTTATTAAAAATCTTAACTTCATTGCTGTATATCAAAATTTTAATTTGAAGCAAAAGTAATGATTCTAAGCACAAAGAAAGATATTTTTCCTCTAAAATAAAATAAGAGAGGAATCTTTTGGTAAAGATCCCTCTCTTAACAGTCAATATCTAATTAAAGATAATATTTTATATCGGATTAAAGTACTCCGATTTCAGACAATACGTTGTTTGTAGAACGTACTGCAGCAGCGCTCTTCTCGAACAATGCTTTTTCTTCGTCATTCAAAGAAATTTCCAATACTTTCTCAACACCGTTGCGACCGATAACCGCAGGAACACCGATACAGATATCGTTTTGTCCGTACTCGCCATCAAGCATTACACAAGAAACGATTACTTTTTTCTGGTCGCGAAGGATAGATTCAACTACTGCTGCAGATGCTGCACCCGGAGCCATCCATGCAGATGTTCCAAGAAGACCTGTCAAAGTAGCACCACCAACCATAGTGTCAGCAGCAACTTTGTTCAATGTTTCAGCGTCAGCAAACTCAGTTACAGGGATACCTTTGTAAGTAGCCAGACGAGTTAAAGGAATCATTGTAGTGTCACCGTGTCCACCGATAACCATACCTTCGATTTCGTTGATGTTAACGTTAAGCGCTTTGCTTAAGTAACATTTGAAACGAGAGCTATCCAAAGCACCACCCATACCAAAGATTTGGTTTTTAGGAAGTCCTGTTGTTTTAAGAGCCAAATATGTCATTGGATCCATTGGGTTAGAAACGATAAGGATGATCGCTTTAGGAGAGTGAACAAGGATTTGCTCAACTACGCTTTTTACGATACCTGCGTTAACACCGATCAACTCTTCGCGAGTCATACCTGGTTTACGTGGAAGACCAGATGTGATTACAACTACGTCTGAATCAGCTGTTGCTGCATAATCATTTGTTACCCCAGTGATTTTTGTATCAAAATCTAATAATGTTGAAGTTTGGAAAATGTCTAATACTTTTCCTTCTGCGAATCCTTCTTTAATATCCAGAAGAACTACTTCACTTGCAATTTCTCTAACTGCTAATACGTTTGCACAAGTAGCACCTACGTTACCTGCACCTACAACGGTTACTTTTGCCATAATTTTTTTAATAATAGAAATTAAATAGTCATTAAAATCTATCGCAAAAATAGCAAAAAGATACAAGTACGCAAGGGAAAAAAGCAAAAGCAAATCGTTTCAACATATTAAAAAAATCAAATTACAGATAGTATAGCCCTATACATCACATAATGAACGCTTCATAAATTACTTCTTCAGTGGTGTTTTATTTTGTTAAATATAGGAACTCTTCTTATTTCGCAAGGTTGTTATTCCTGCAACGCTCTTCTTGGGTTCAAAAAAAACGGGTTGTCTGAAGAAATCAGACAACCCGTTTATCAGGCATCAAGGATGCTTATTTTTTTAGAGAAAATGACTGGCTGCCAATCAAATTGCCATCGCAGAACAGATCAACTCTGTAATCACCCGGGAAAAGGAACTCTTCGATGTTCCAGAAAAGAGTCACTGTTTGTTCTTCACCGTTAAACTCGATCATTTTGCGGGAAGAGTAGGCAATGTCTTTATTTTCGTAAGCAAAAACATCATTTCTGTTTTTCGCAAGAATATCTCCGTCAGGCTTCTGAATGCGAGCATACACATATTTCTCACCTACTTTAGTCGTAATATTTCGTGCAAGTGTAAATACTATTTGAATATCTGTTGCGCGAGAGATACGCGTAGTTGTTTTTCCACGTTTATCAATAGCCGAAGCATTGATGTTTACTGCGTTGAGTTGTGAAGCCAGATCCACTTTTTCGGTCAGGCGTTCTTTTTCTTTTGAAAGCTGACTTACGGTCTGTGTAGCTGCTGAATATTTTGAACGTACATCAGCATTTTCTGCCCGAAGTTGAGCATTGGCCTGGTTTAATGAATCAATCTGGATAATGTAACTCTTCATGATGGCACGTAACGTACTCAACTCTTTTTTTAACTCTGAGATACGGCGGGCATTTGTAGCTTTAACCGTTTTAAGTTCTTCGAGCAATCGTTGTACCTTCACCTTTTCGTTGTCGAGCAGGTCGATCAGCGAATCATTTTTTACACTCAGATGGTTGTAACCTTCGTATTGCACAGCAAGTTGTTCATACTCTTGCTCCAACTCCTCTTTCTGAATGTCGAACTGTTGCGACATTTCCGAAATAGTGTTTTGTTGTTTAAAAATAAAGTATGCACCTACAAGGAGTAAAGCAACCAAGCTGCCAATAATAATTTGAATTTTTTTATTTTTCATATCTGGATATCTGATCTCTTCGGATTATAGAGTGCAAAAATAATGAATTTGGACTGTTCATGTCTGATTTAATATTATTTAAGTCTGTCAGGTCTCAAATAAGAGCTAATTTATTACTTTTCCAGAAGTTGAAACAGATAAACGTCTTCAAACTTACCTTTGCGGCAAATCCAGTCGGGAAGTTGAGCCGTTCGGCAAAACCCGGCTTTCTCAAATAATAGTACAGATGGAATGTTTGTTACAGGAACGTGTGCATAAATCTGATGCAGATTAAGCATGTCAAACCCATAACGGATCATTTTGCTCAGAGCTTCGGTTGCAAATCCCTTTTTTTGATGTCTGCTATCAATCACCAGCCCCAGAGAAGCCTTACGTGATAGGGGATCTATGTCGAAGAAATCGATACAACCTACTACCGTTTGTTCCTTTTCAATCACCAGTCTGACCTGTCTCATTGCAAATACGTCACTGGATAACGTCTGTTCGAGGTATTCAGATACCGCAAACCGTGATAGTGGCTGCACCTGAGATCCGAACGACCAAAGCTCTGAGTCGTTCTCCCAGCGTAAAAAGTGTCCAATATCTTCGGGTTCGAGCGCACGAAGAGTTATTCGTTCCTCTGCAAAAAGTCCGTTCATAGCTATTTATGCTTTTTCACCCAGTTTGTCGGGCTTTAGTTC
Source organism: Bacteroidales bacterium (assembly GCA_051654305.1). Lineage (GTDB taxonomy): Bacteria > Bacteroidota > Bacteroidia > Bacteroidales > UBA7332 > UBA7332. The sequence goes on from JBOFXU010000430.1 coordinate 9,824, forward strand.
TATTCTATAATTATAACCTACTCGCTCAGACATAAAAAGAAGCATTTCTTCCACGCCGAAATCTTTGTCTTTTAATACGTACTCTTTTGATGTAGAATCTCTGTCAGAGGCTGTGGTAAGTCTCCTGTATATGCTGTTTATCCACGAAATACCTGCTCTCAGATAGATTGCAGATTTTATCACCAGGGAAAAAATCAGGTTGTAATGCGGATAGTGTTTGCGGAAAAATATCAGCATAGCACCGTAGAATATTTGTACGTATTTGAATGAATCTTTTTTAGTGGATTCACCCTTGTAGTGAAGAATCGAGTAGGGCAGATAATAGTTTGTGTACCCTCCCTGCAATATGCGATAGGAGATATCAATGTCCTCACCGTACATGAAAAATGCTTCGTCGAGCAATCCTACCTGATCAAGAGCTTTTTTCCGAAACATCATAAAGGCGCCGCAGAGTACCTCTACTTCGTGAGTTTGATCTGCATCGAGATAGAGCAGGTTATAACGTCCGAAAATACGGGATTTTGGAAATAAACGGGATAAACCAAACATCTTACACATGGAGTTCCAAGGGGAAGGGAAGGAGCGTTTTGATTCTATATGAAACCTGCCGGAGGAGTCAATCATCTTTACTCCTGTACAACCCGCTTTGGGATGATCATCCATAAAAGAGATCACATTTTCAAATACATTTTCGCCGACAAGTGTATCGGGATTTAGCAAGAGTATATATTCTCCGCTGGCTAAACGGATCGCCTGGTTATTTGCTTTCGCATATCCTGTATTCTCTAAGTTAGCAATGAATTTTGCCTGTGGGAATCGGGGGCGGAGGTACTCTACCGATCCATCGGAAGAGTGATTGTCGACCACGAACACCTCGCTGCTCTCAAACTTTTCGAGCGCACGATATACAGAGATGAGGCACTGCTCAAGCAATGCCTTTACATTATAGTTTACAATTATGATGGATAATTTCATAAGCACGATTTTCAAGGTTGTATAGACCTAACGTCATGATTCAATTTTTTATTGTGCTCTGTGCTTTAAACAGGATAACATCAGAGTTTGAATGTCTCCTGAAAAGAAACGCGGTTTGTTATGGATCTTCCGAGAGTAATCTCATCGGTATATTCGATTTCGTCCCCGATAGATACACCCCGGGCAATGGTGCTTATTTTTACATCGAATGCAGAAAGTTTACGGTAGATATAAAAGTTGGTCGTATCTCCCTCCATTGTAGTGCTCAGGGCAAGAATTACCTCTTTAATTTCACCACTTTCTACTCGCTTTACCAGACTGTCGATCTGAAGATTCGAAGGTCCGACACCATCCATCGGGGAGATCACCCCACCAAGAACGTGGTAGTACCCTTTGTACTGTCTGGTATTCTCAATAGCCATAACTTCCTTGATGTTCTCGACGACACAGACGATACCTTTCTCTCGTTGTTCATCGGCACAGATAGAGCAGACATCAGTATCCGAAATCGTGTGACAGATTCTGCAATACTTAATGTCGCGGCGTAATTCGATCAGCGCATTTCCGAAGGCATATACCATCTCCTCGTCTTGTCTAAGAAGAAACAAAACGAGACGTAATGCAGTCTTGCGACCGATTCCGGGGAGTTTAGAAAATTCATTAACAGCCTTTTCTAATAAATACGATGGATAATTTTGCATATTCGGGTTTCTCTGATGATTTCACGCTGATACAAATGTACTCCATTGATTCAATTCACGCAATAAAAGAAAAACATTTGTCGGATTCTAAAAACAAAACTATTTCGGCTACTGTTCTACACAAAACGCAACTGTTGCGTTTGATAAACGTAGTGGTCGTATGGATAAACAATCTCAGAAATTAGGACTTACCGGACTAACTGCAATTGTTTTTAGTTCAATGGTAGGAGGCGGAATCTTTGCTATTCCGCAAAATATGGCTGAGGGGGCCGCTTTGAGTGCTACCATCATTTCGTGGATTATCTCCGGAGTGGGTGTATTGTGTCTGGTGCTTACGTTTAAAATACTGGCAGATCTCCGTCCTGACCTGAATGCAGGCATATACCAGTACGCGCGTGAGACCTTGGGCAACTATGTCGGATTTAATATGGCGTGGGGCTACTGGCTCTGTGCAGCCATGGGGAATGTGGCATTTGCTGTAATGCTCAATGATTCTCTTGGTTATTTTTTTCCATTCTTTCTTGAATACGGCTGGCAGACCGTGTTACTTGGTACTGTATTTATCTGGGGTATGTTTTTTGTAGTTGCCTCCGGGATCAAAGAAGCTTCATTTGTAAATACGGTAGTTTCTATTGTGAAGTTTCTGGCTATTAGCATGATTGTTGTGATCATGGTCATCTACGCCAAAGTTGGGGCGCTTACCTACGACTTTTGGGGCGAAGCTGTTCATCTGGGCTCGTTTGCTGATCAGATCAAGAGTACCATGTTGGTTACCCTTTGGTGTTTTATTGGCGTAGAGGGAGCTGTGGTTGTTTCAGGTCGTGCCCGTGATAGTCGTGATGTCGGAAAAGCTGGTGTGATAGGTTTCATACTGGCTCTGATGCTGTACTTGCTCATAAGCGTATTGGCTTATGGGATACTTCATCAACCCGAACTTTCAAAACTGCAGAATCCTTCAGTCGCATATGTACTGGAAGAAGCTGTGGGAAAATGGGGCGCAGTATTTGTACTGGTCAGCATTATATTTTCGATTATCGGTGGTTGGATTGCATGGACTATCTTGTGTTCACAGGTTCCCTATACTGCCGCACAAGTCCGAATCCTCCCCAAACTCTTTGCTCACGAAAATAAACATGGGTCACCTGTCTATTCTTTGTTTGCTTCGAGCATGCTGATGCAGCTCTTTATTATTATCGTCGTGATGGCCGAATCTGTCTACATGGCAGCAATTGAAATTGCGGGAGTAATGATTCTTCCGTCTTATCTGTTTTGTGGGATCTACCTGGTACGTTCCACATTCGATGGCGAATTACATGCCGATAATCCTCATAAAATTACAGAATACCGTATTATTGGAGTATTGACAACCATTTACTGTATCTGGTTAATTTATGCCGGTGGGCTCGATTTGTTCTTTCTGACCTCTATGGCGTACCTGATTGGAATTGTATTCTACATCAAAGCCCGGAGGGAAGAGATAGGTCCCAAAGAGGCAATCTTCACACCGGGAGAGCGAGTACTTGCTATACTCATAGCCGTAGCGGCACTTATTTCTACTGGATTAATCCTTACCGGTTATACTGTTCTATAAATTAATAACGCTTTTATTGTAGCCTAAAGGCTATCTACTTACAAAAAAGACAAAGCCGTCAGCTAACTTTACGTTAGCTGACGGCTTTTATTATTATAGCGCTCAACGATTAAGCATTAGTCGCATAGCTATACCGAAACTTGTATTTGATACCGGAAAGGCAGTAGACGATACCAATGGGGTATTGATCTGTTTGTCAAAGAAAGCTCTGAGATTTACCGCTCGGCTGAGGGTATAGTCGGCAGAAAGACGAAGCGTAAAACTACTGTTTCCGTTTGTCGGCTGCGTATATCCTTCTTCAATTTTACGGATTAACACCTCAGATCTCCGGTAGGCGATATCCGCCAGAAACTTCATCTCATTTTTGAATGAGCTCTGTTTCCCTCCTTTACCTTTATAGAAGATGCGAAGATCCGGAATTGTGTATCCGCTTCCAATCACATATTCAGTACTTAATTGCTCCACTAATTGAATAGAGCCGATATTCAGGGATAAAGACCGGTTGTTCTTTACTTCAGCCTT
>JBOFXU010000431.1:0-2799 GCA_051654305.1 Bacteroidales bacterium
ATTGGATAGATTGCAATCAGCAGTTAGACTCTTCAGAAAAGGGAAAATTGTTAGATCTGATTTATTCAAATAGCTTTGATGAGGAAAGTGTATCAAAACTATCAGACCCAATGGCATTAGAGCTGATTAAGTTCTATCAAATTCCAAGTAAGGATATTATTACGCCGGGCAACTATTTATATGAGTTGAAAAAGGAATATGATATGAATCCAACTCAGGAGTTGAGACGTAAAAAGACAGTCCTAAGTGATTGATTTATCTCTGATCCCCCCCAAAAAAAACCTCATACCAAACGAGGGAAGAAGATTAATCTCTTCTTTCCTCGTTTGTTGTTTTCATCCCGTTCTATCCGGGGAGAACACCCCCGGGGAAAATAGAGAGTCGCGATGATCGTGAGTATAAGTATATCCACATTCCTCTTTTATTTCCAGTCAAAATATTATCCAAATTAATTGTCAAATATTTCATTTAAAATGAAATATTTATATATTTGCATCAACAAACAGTTTTAGTATTAAATGAAGATAAGCTCTTAGGAGCAGAGCTTCCTTATTACTGAAAGAGTTTTTAAGAGCTAAACCAAAAAGCCGGTGTGTGATACATCGGCTTTTTATATTTTACAAACCAATAATACGAAATACAGAAACTATTTTTATGTATTACGGATAATTTATTCATAAGACATGATTTGTATTTAGTATTTTTATGTATATTTGCAGCAGATTAAAAAACATGATAGTTATAATTAATAAAACATTTGATGGGATTTCGGAGTTTAGATTATCCGGAATTCAAAAATAATCTCAGTTTTGATAATTGTAATAAATAACAAAGAGCCGGTGCGTGATGTATCAGCTCTTTTTTTATATGTTATGGATAAATTTTACGATAGATAATTTATTTGTTTTATAATTTTTGTATATTTGCACTGGGTAGCTCCAAAACAGTATTCTTTGAGTACTGTTTTTTTCTAAATTATATAAAAATTACAAGAGAGAAGAATCGGTACGTGATGTATCGGTTCTTTTTTGATTTATATCGTTAATTATATCACGAAAAACCAAATATATGTCGCGCTTTCACCCTTAATTCCATATATTTGCATCCGGGGCAGTCACCATGGCTTCCCCCTTTATTCACCGAAAAATCGTAATCGTATGAAAGGATTCTCATTCTCCTGGAAACGCTTTCTGGGAATCACCGAAGTAAAACAAAAGATCGCCCGCCAAACCGGGATCCCGACCACCCGCAGTGGACTTGAAAAGAAAATTGGTAATGCCGTGCTCAAATCGCTGTTCGGTAAAAAATAACATCGAACAGACTCCTATATATATATGTGTGCAGCATCAGATCATCCACTCATTACCTTCCGCACAGGACATCCCGTTATCGATCAATTGCTCGACGATATGATCTTTATCGAGGGAGGTACCTTCCAGATGGGCTACAAAAGCGGAGAGTACTATGATGTGGATATGAGCCAATTTCCGATACATCAGGTTACATTAGACTCTTTTTTTGCAGGAAAGACCCTCGTCACTCAAGCCCAGTGGGAAGCCGTGATGGGATCTAATCCGTCCTTCTTTACCGGCAACCCCAATCACCCCGTCGAACAGGTCAGTTGGGAAGATTGCCAGGAGTTTATCAGTAAACTCAACGCCCTCACCGGACTCCGCTTTGCATTGCCTACCGAGTCCCAGTGGGAGTTTGCCGCCTTTGGAGGTAATAGGAGTGAAGGCTACCATTTTGCCGGCAGCAACGACATGAATGAAGTTGGCTGGCATTGGTGGATCTCCGGCGGTACCACCCATCCCGTAGCCAGCAAAAAGCCCAACGAACTCGGTCTGTACGACATGAGCGGAAACGTTATGGAATGGTGCGCCGACTGGTTCGGACGCTATCCCTCCCGTAAAGTCAAAAATCCTGTCGGCATCCAAAACGGACGCTCTCGGATCATACGCGGAGGCTCCTATAAACACGCCGCCTGGTATGCGCGCAACCCCCAACGCAACTACTGGTACGTCAATGGCAGAGGCAGCTTCGTCGGCTTCCGCCTCTTCTGTGCGCTCCCGTCCCAGACATTCGTAGCCGCACCTCCCGCCCTGATCAACGGGAAGAGGCTGAAACTCCGAAAAATCAACCAACCAACATAACTTTACCTACAAACAGGAGGATAGATCACATATTCCTCCTGTTTTTTTTTGCACACCCGGAAACGGCAAATCCCTCTACACCTTCCGGATCATCACGATCACACCTCCCAACACCAGAAAGACCGCGAGCCACGTCAGCCCCGGTCCATCCCTGTTTTTCACTTCCTTCGTTTCAGCCTCTACCTCCGAGTGCTCACAAACCGCATTTGCAGCAATCCGCACCGTATCTCTCCGGCTCTCAATCTCAATCAATCCATCCGCACGTTTCTTGACCGTCAGTCCCCCCGCCCGCTTCTGTGGTGCCACAAATGCAGTGGCAGGAGTCAGTCGGTCGAGGGTAGACAGATCCACGATCACCCGTTCCGATTCAGGCAACAGGATCACCTCTTGTCCGATCCGCTCCGTCCGTATCTGTTGCACCGTCCGCTCTGTCCTGCGAAGCGAACGGCAGCCCCCGAAGCAGAGGGCAATGGCGGCGATACACACAGTGATGAATCTCCTCAAAAGCTCGTTCGAGCCGATAGATTTTAGTTCGCAATTTCCCATGTTCAATACTCTGTTTTTTGATTAATTCTCTCAAATCCTCGTAAAGCTCCCGATACACCGAGTGCTCTTCACGTATATCCTTCAGCCGCTCCCGCTTCCG
>JBOFXU010000432.1:0-8833 GCA_051654305.1 Bacteroidales bacterium
AAGGGAATCACTGGATTTGCCGGATTCGTTCTTACTACTGCAGGAGAGCAGGGCAAGGGTAAATAGTAAAAATACCAACTTTCTCATTGTTCAGTCTGTTAATCAGTGTGCTTAAATTTATAGTACTTTTTATAAAGTATATGTTCGGCAGAAGAACACACTCAAGCCTCCTTTTGTTTCGCAAAAGCGATGACATTTCGATGAACATTCAGTAACAAAAGGAATACATAAAACAGACAGAGGCGAACCGAACGTCATACGCCAGCTCACCTCTGTAAGATTTATTATAGATTATCGGCAATGAAGGATACAATATCCAGGACTACTCCGGTGGTACGGTCCTCGGGATCGAGGTCTGTATTGAACTCAACCAGATCGAGGGATTTGACCAGATGAGTGGCTAAAATGCCGCCGACAAACTGCCGGAACTCCTCCATGGACATGCCCCCTTCTACCCTTGTACCGGTTCCGGGTGCAATATCAGGATCTAACACATCAATATCGATACTGAAATGGACATTCCGGATCTTTCGTTCCTGTAACTTGCGTATGATATCGTGAACGACATGCCTCACTCCTATCCGGCGAATTTCGGTCATGGGGTAAACACTGAGCTGTTCCTCGTCAATGAGTCGGAGTTCTCCGTCATCAAGACTTCTGGTGCCCACGAGGAATACATTTTTGGGGTCGACTTTGTTGCCCGGTGCATAGATATTGACCAGCGAAGAGGAGCCTATGCCCATGAGAGCGCCTAATGCCATGCCGTGAATATTCCCGCTGGGGGTGGTTTCATGCGTGTTGATATCGCCATGGGCATCGAGCCAGATGATTCCAAAATCATCAAAAGCCTTCCCCACCCCGGAAGCACTGCCCAACCCCAGAGAGTGGTCGCCACCAATGACCAGAGGAAATCCATTGCCGCGGAGGGTGTCGTACACCAGCTCTGCCAGATTATTATTGACTTCGACAATCGTTTCGAGGTATTTGAGCGTTGCACCGTCTTTGAATTTATGATTTTCGGGCACTTCGGGGATATAGAGATTTCCGGTGTCGTAGGTGCGGTGACCTTGCTTGCGTATGCAATCGATCAGCCCTTTGCGGCGGAGATGATCAGGGGCTTTCTCTACCCCTTTGCGGTCGCATCCTAAATTGATAGGAACACCAATAACATTGACTTTCATACTTATTTAATGGAGTTGAATACACGTTCGAGGCGCTCGACGACTTGCGTCATCTGGGCGGAGGTAATGACAAGCGGTGGCGTGAAACGGATCGTATGTTCGTGAGTGGGTTTTGCGAGAATCCCTTCGCGCATCATACGCATACAGACTTCCCACGCATCAATGCCTTTGTAGGGACGAATCTCTACGGCATTCATGAGCCCTTTGCCGCGAATCTCTTTGATAAACGGTGTATCAATTTTGCTGACTTCACGACGAAACATCTCGCCCATGACCCGCGCATTCTCGGGCATATTTTCACTGATAAGCACTTCTACGGCGCGCTTTGCTACTCTCGAAGCCAGGGGACTACCGCCAAAGGTGGAACCGTGTTCGCCCGGGCGAATGGTCAACATGACTTCGTTGCTGGTAAGGACTGCCGATACGGGAAACATTCCTCCGGAGAGGGCTTTCCCGAGAATGAGCACATCGGGATGCACGGCATCGTGGTCGCAACAAAGCAACGAGCCGGTACGCCCCAGACCTGTCTGAATTTCATCGGCAACAAAGAGGACATTGGCACCGCGACACAGCTCATAGCAATCGTGGATATAGGAAGGATCGGGAACGATCACTCCGGCTTCTCCCTGAATGGGCTCAATCAGAAAGGCTACGATATGAGGATCCTGCAATGCTTCGCAAAGCGCCTCGGTATCGTTGTAAGGAACAGATACAAAGCCGGGAGTGAAGGGACCAAAATCGCCATAAGACATCGGATCTGACGAGAATGAGACAATAGAGATTGTGCGCCCGTGGAAATTGGATTCACAGACCAGAATCTTCGCCTTATTTTCGGGGATTCCTTTGACCCGGTAACCCCAGCGACGTGCTAACTTGAGTGCTGTTTCGACAGCCTCGGCACCGGTATTCATCGGCATCAGTTTATCATAAGAGAAGACCTGACACATATACTCCATATATTCGCCGAGTGCATCGGAGTGAAACGCCCGCGAAGTGAGGGTGAGTGCTGAAGCCTGACGCACCATCTCTTCAACGATCAGAGGATGGCAATGGCCCTGATTGAGGGCTGAATATCCGGCCAAACAATCGATGTACTCGCGATCGTCGACATCTTTGACATACACTCCTTTTCCGGATTTGAGCACCACGGGAAGCGGATGGTAATTGTGTGCCCCGTAGTCATGCTCCCGTTCGATATATTTCTTCGATTCCATAGGTCTGTTTTTGCTTTTGTAGTCTATACCTGCCCTAAGAACGCATGTTTCTGAGCTTTAGTTCATGTGCGGAAAGAAATAAGAGTAACGTTACTCCGAAGACTTCCGATAAAAAAGGACTGCAAGTGAATTTAATAGAACCGCCAATAGGGTCAGTACCCCGATTTGAGGGTAGAGATCGGCCATGGTACTCCCTTTGAGTATGATGGACTGCATGAGATAGACCATGTAGGCGACAGGATTGACCACATTCATATGCTGTGCCCAGGCGGGCATACTGGCAACGGGAGTCACAAACCCACTCATCAGAATAAAAATAAAAAGAAAGAAGAGGGTGGTAAACATCGCCTGTGCCTGCGTATCCGAAATAATAGAGATGAGGAACCCTATCCCTAACACCAGCAGAATGTAGATGCATGCAACCAGATAGAGCAGGGAGAGAGAGCCGGAGATGGGCAGGTCGAAATAAAATCGCATCACAAGAAGCCCGATCGAAAACTGTATGAGGCCGATGATCCCATAAGGAATGAGCTTCCCGACCATAAATTGCAGCTTAGTGATGGGGGTGACATTTATCTGCTCGATATTCCCCATCTCTTTTTCTCGTACAATATTGGTTGCAGAGAGGACAATGGAGATGATGGTCAGGAGCGTAGATAAAATTCCGGGTAAGATGAATGACTTATGATCCATAAGCGGATTGAACCATTGGGAGTAGGTCAGTGAGAGGTTTGCCCCACCGGACGTATGCTCTTTGCCGAGAGCCGAGACCTGAATTTTCAGTGCTTTTTCGCGGGCATAGTTCTGGATGATCTGAGAGACATAGGAGGCTGCCAGACCGGCTTTCATGCCATTGACCGCATCAACGGACAAAAGAATCGAAGGAGAAAGTTCTTTGAGGAGGCTTCGTTCCATATTGGGCGGAAACTGTAAAATCAGATCCAGATGCCGCGATTCGATCTCGCGGATGGCCTGCTCTCTGGTTTCAAAATGTCCCGAGAGTTTAAAATACCCCGAAGCAATAACCTGATTCACCATCTGACGGGAGGTCTGAGAGAGGTCGGGATCAATGACTCCGATCCTCACCTCCTTCATGACAGGGTTGGCAGCATAGACCAACAAGAGCAGCTGAATGACAGGCATCACGAGGATGATCATAATCATGATGGGATTACGTCTGATTTGTAAAAACTCTTTTCGTATAAATGCAATGATAAGATTCATAGGATCCCTGATTTTAAACGTTTCACACTAATCCCGATAAATACCATCATCATGGCAAACAGAATCGTAAATTCATGCCAGACGGAGAGAAAGTCTGTCCCCCGGATGAGAATCGAACGCAGTGCTATGATAAACCATTTTGCCGGCAATATATTGCTGAGGTATTGCAGAAAAACCGGCATATTCTCGATCGGAAAGACAAAGCCCGAAAGCATGAGCGTTGGCATATAGAGCGATAGTATCGAAACCATGACTGCCACCTGCTGATTCGGTACGTTTAATCCGATCAGGATTCCAAAAGAGAGTGCCGTACAGATAAACAGGAAACAGAGCAGCGTAAGCAGGAGTATACTTCCGGTAATGGGTATATGAAAGATAAGGACGCTCAATCCGATGATGATTAGCGTATTGATCACTGAGAGGATCATATACGGAATGACTTTGCCGATAATGATGACGACAGGCTGTAAGGGGGAGACCAATAGCAACCGGAGCGTATTTAACTCTTTCTCCCGGGCAATCGAAATGGCGGTCATCATGGCTGATACGATGAGCATAATGAGTGCGAGGACTCCGGGAAGAAACATATAGACACTTTTCAAAGAGGGGTTATAAAGCATCTGAATCTGCAAATCGAAAAGACGAGGGGTTTTGAGCCCGTTATTCCGGTCGAACTCCTCCTTGTACTGACTAATGATGTTCTCGGCATAGCCGACAATGGTCTGAGATGTATTCATATCGGAGCCATCCAACACAAGTTGCAGGGAGGTCTGCCCTCCTGAAAAGAGTTGCTGTTCGAATCGCGCGGGAAAGACAAGCACGAGCTTTATCCCCCGTTGGAGGCATTGGGGAATCTCCGTTTCGGACGTGAGGGTGATCACCTCATCAAAATAGCCTGAGGAGGTAAAGCGGTGGGTTAAGAGGTGAGTCTGTGTGTCGCTCTGTGGCACATATACCGCCATCTGAACATGCTTTATTTCGTTTGTGATGACATACCCGAAAAGGATAACAAGCGCCACGGGCATGAGTATGGTAATCGCCAGTGTGCGAACATCCCGCAGAATATGACGGGTCTCTTTGAGTATAAAAGCACGCAATAGTTTCATTTCAGTTCTCCTTTCATGGCTACTTTTAAGAATACATCCTCCACCCTGGCTACGCCAAACTGCTGACACATTGCCTTAGGTGTGTCAAGTACAGAAATCCGGCCATCAACCATGATCGACACACGGTCACAGAATTCCGCTTCATCCATATAGTGAGTCGTTACAAACATAGTGACTCCCTCTGCGGCTGTCTGGTGAATGAGATCCCAGAACTGACGACGGGTGAGCGGATCGACCCCTCCGGTCGGTTCATCAAGAAATACAATCTGAGGACGGTGGATCAAACTTAGAGAAAAGGCGATTTTCTGACGCCAGCCAAGAGGTATCGAACGCACCAGAAGATGCTGGGCATCTCCATTTCCGAGTTTCTCGAACATCTCCTTGCGTCTGAGCTCTTTGTCCTTGCGGGACAATCCATAGATGGAGGCAAAGAAATCTATATTTTCATTCACGGTCAGATCTTCGTATAATGAAAACTTCTGACTCATATAACCGATCTGCTTTTTTATCGCCTCCTTTTGTCTGAACAAATCGAAGCCCGCTACTTTTCCTGTTCCACCTGTGGGATTAAGCAAGCCACAGAGCATACGGATAGCAGTTGTTTTCCCGGCACCGTTCGCTCCAAGAAAGCCAAAGACTTCTCCCTGGCGGACCTCGAAGGAGATATGATCAACAGCTGTGAACGTGCCAAATTTCTTTGTGAGTTGGTTTACTTCGATGGAATTCATGGTCTTCCTCCTTTCATCAGTTGCATAAAACAATCTTCGACCGTTGGCACGATCTTTTCGATGTCTGAATATTGAATGCCGTTTTCACGCAGAATCTCCGTGGCATTCTCCTTGGATGAGAGTGTCCAGTGAATCTCCCGGCCAAACATATAACACGAATCTGACGTGGTGAGTCCCTCTAATTGTTTCAGAACAGAATAGGGCTGTTCGGACTGCACGGCATAGACCTCTCCCTGATAGGCGCGAACAAATCCTTCGGGTGTATCGACAGCTAAAAGATCACCTTCGTGTAAGAAGGCGATGCGGTCACATCGTACTGCCTCATCCATATAGGGCGTCGATACGAGCTGAGTAATCCCCTTTTCGCGGAGAGACTTAAGCATGTCCCAAAATTCTCTGCGCGACACCGGATCAACCCCTGTCGTTGGTTCGTCAAGCAACAACACAAGAGGTTTATGGACGAGGGCACAGCATAAGGCCAGTTTCTGTTTCATTCCTCCAGAGAGTTTTCCGGCAGGACGATCCGAAAAAGGAGCGATCTGATCCCAGATGGGAGCGATCAACTCATACCCCGCATCGATGGTTGTCCCAAAGATGGTGGCATAAAACTGGAGATTCTCTTTGACACTCAAATCCTGATAGAGAGAGAAACGACCTGGCATATAGCCAATCACGCTACGTATTCCTTTTTTCTGCTTTTGTACATCCATGGTGGCAAGCTGCGCACTTCCTCCGTCACTTCGGATGAGCGTGGCAAGGATTTCAAACAAGGTGGTTTTACCGGCTCCGTCGGCTCCGATTAATCCAAATAGCTCGCCCGACCGGATCGAAAGATCAACCCCGTTTAACGCTTTTACTTTACCATAACTTTTGGAAAGTTGGGAAATCACTATGGAGTTTTCGCGACTCATTGTGGAGAATTAAAATAGACTTCACCAGGCATACCGATCTTGAGCGAACCGTCATTTTTGACGTCCACCTTAAAAGCATAGACCAGATTCACGCGCTCATCACGCGTTTGTACTATCTTAGGGGTAAACTCAGCCTGGGAGGAGATCCAGGTGATCACTCCATCGTAAGCAATGAAGGTATGATCGGGAGCATCGACAGCCACTTTTACGGTCTGCCCTAATTTGATCTGTGAGAGTTGTGGCTCGGAAATATACGCCCGAATCTGGAGTCTGGAGAGATCTGCCAGAACAAAGAGGGGCTTTCCATAGGCTGTAACCTCACCCATTTGTGCTATTTTAGTGAGCACAGTCCCGGAAACGGGAGTCACTACCCGACATTTCAGAAGTTGCTCTTCGACCTGCCCAAGCTGCATACGCAGAGGTTCGATCTGAGCTAATATAGATCGGGTCTGGGTATTGAGTTGTGCATACATGGCCGTTTTCTCCTTTTCGAGCACTGTCACTGCAGTGTTGGCATTATCAAGTTGTTGGAGGGTTGCAGCATCAGAGGACTGTAGTTCCCGTATGCGCTTTTGCTCGATGAGCGCATTGTTTAACCGTGCCTGAATCACATTGATCTGCGAAGCAATATCGGGAATCTGGGCTTCCAAAGCAGATACCGACTTGAGGAGCTGACGTTTTTTCCAGGTGAGATCGATCGTATCAATCTGTCCGACCATCGTACCGCTTGCCAATAGATCACCTTCACGTAAGTCGAACGTAAGAAGTTGTCCGTTGGATTGGGCAGAGACAATCACCTCATCGACTTCAAAATTACCATAAGCATCCGGTTGTTTTTCTTTGGATTCGCACGACAGAAGTCCCGAACATAACAAAAGAAGAGAAGCTATTCCGATCTGTTTCACTTTCATAAACTAAGTAGAATTAAATCATAGACACAAAACTGGTCAAACGACGTACATCATTTGACCAGAACAATTCCATCTTATTTTATAACAAACGAATGGGCTTAGGGTTGAGATTCGGACTTTATTTCTTTCAGATAGTATAAGAGTGTTTACTCCATCGTTTTACGAATGGTCTCTCCTTTATCGCGCAAAAGGATTCGATGCTTGGGACTTCCAATAATTTGTGCGGAGTAGATACTCGAATGTCCCGAAAAGAGATAGGCTGTGACACAGGAGAGTGCAATAAACAATCCCGATTCGATGCCGAAGAGTTCGATACCCATCAGGGTGCAGGCAATCGGGGTGTTGGTTGCGCCTGAGAACACGGCTACAAAGCCCATCGCAGCAAGTAGTGCCATGGGGAGAGGTATAAAGAAAGAGAGGGCATTGCCTAACGTCGCTCCAATAAAAAACAAGGGTGTGACCTCGCCTCCTTTGAATCCTACCCCCAGCGTAAAGGAGGTAAACAGAAGTTTGACAATAAAATCATGCGAGGGTAAGTTCTCTGTAAAGGCAGACTGAATAACAGGCAACCCCAGACCGGTGTAACGATATGCACCGAAACTAAAAATCACGACTGCAAGGAGAATGCCTCCCACAAAGGGACGCAAAGGCGCCCATTGGATGTAGCGACTAAAGAGTTTACTCCAGAGCTGTGTTGACTTAGCAAAAAGGATGGCCGTTAATCCAAAAAGCACACCTGCCAGTAATGCATATAGCAGATTCGGCAGCGTATATTCAGGAACCAGATTTACGGCATAATGGGAATGGGAAGCTCCCCACGCCGTACAAACATAATTGGAGATGGCGGCGATCAGAAATGAGGGCACAAGGGCCTCGTAACGCATACGACCGATGACCATGACTTCGAGGGCAAAGACTGCTCCGGCGAGCGGGGTGCCGAATACAGAGGCAAAACCGGCACTGATACCACAAATCAGAATGATCTGACGATCCCTGCGGTGAAAGCCAAAAAGACGGGTAAACTGATCTGCAATGGCTCCTCCCATCTGAACGGCAGTTCCCTCACGGCCGGCAGATCCCCCGAAGAAGTGAGTAATGATCGTACCAATGAGCACAAGTGGAGCCATTCGGAACGGTATAATCTTTTTCGGAGCGTGAAACTCCTCTAAAAGCTGATTGTTTCCTTTGACCACTTCTTTCCCCCAATAGAAATACATAATTCCAATGATCAATCCTCCGATCGGAAGTAGCGCAATAATCCACGTATGGGCTTCACGCCAGGCAGTTGCCAGCTGCAACGCTGCCAGAAAACCAGCAGAAGCAGTACCAACGCATGCTCCTACAAGTAAACAAATCAGCAACCATTTAAACAGGTAAATAATTAGCTGTACGTGAATGTTCTCTTTGAGAAAAGTAAATAAGCCACCCATACACTCGTGATTAATTTCCGGCAAAGATAAGGGTTTTATTTTTCAGAGTGCATTTTATCTGAAAGATGATAGGAGAAGTAAAACGCAGCACCATTATTTTGACAAAAATCAATAAATTAAGGCTTTTT
>JBOFXU010000433.1:0-4040 GCA_051654305.1 Bacteroidales bacterium
CATACTTATCTTTTGAATATGCGTAATAAAATGTATTATGGCGGGAATCGGTTGCTGCGTTTTTGTGCGGGGGCTTTTGTATTCACGTTGTTTCAGGTACCACAGGCACAGGCTTCGGATTTGTTGCTCCGCAAAGCGATAACGAACGACTCGACGGTGGTGTATGGTAAATTGGAAAATGGATTGACTTACTATGTTAAAAATAATAAGACGAATCCGGGGCAAATTGCTTACTCTCTTCTGGTGAAGGCGGGTTCGATTGATGAGGATGCTTCGCAGCGGGGATTGTCGCATTTCAATGAGCATTTGTCGTTTCAGGGGACTCCTTCGTTTGCGAAGGGGATTATGGACGGTTCGTTTATTCCGGGGATAGATAAGAAGCAGTATTATACGAATGCTCTGACGACGCAGACGGAGACGGTGTATACGCTGATTCTGCCTGATGTGAGGGAGACGCTTGCGGACACGGCTTTGATTCTGTTTAAGGAGTGGTTGAGTGCGGATTTTGATTCGGAGGCTGCGATTAAAAAGGAGAGTGAGATTATTGCGCGTGAGTGGCTTGATTTTCAGGATGTGTCGGAACGGGGCCGTAAGAAATGGTATCCTGTATTCTATAATGATACGAAATGGGCGTACAGCCAGTCGATCGGTGAGCTGGAGGTGATTACGAAAGCGGACCCGAAGGAGATTGCGCGTTATCGCAAGGAGTGGTATCGTCCGGATCTGGCGGCTGTTACGATTGTGGGGGATGTGGATCCGGCTGCGATGGTGGCGCGCCTGAAGGCTTGTTTTGGGGGTGTGGCTCCAAGAGGGGTGAAGCGGGAGCGTGAGGATCTGACGATTCCGGAGCGTAAGACTCGTCAGTCGGTGGTGTACACGGACATGGATCAGCAGTTTTCGTTCTTCTCGATTTATCATCGCCGGGAGAATCCGGATCTGAATACGGAGGAAGGGGTGAAGCTGTCGTTGAAATATGCGTTGCTTAACCGCCTGATGACAGGGCGTATGTTTGAGATTCAGGAGGAGAACAGCGGGATTGTTTCGTATCTGGCAGCGAGTAGTTATCTGTTGATGAAACCGGATTGGATTTATGCTCCGAGTGCGTCGGTGGTGAACGGGAAGATGCGTGAGGCATTGCGCCTGGTGGCCAGAGAGCAGGAGCGGATTGTGCAGCATGGGTTTCTGAATTCGGAATTTACGAAAGCGAAAGCGACGCTTAAAAAGAAATATGAGCAGGAGGCCCAGTATGGTCATTCGAGGGCTAACCTGGATTGGGCGAAGACGTTTGAGAATCATTTTCTGACGAATGCTCCGTATGCGTTGCCTTCGAAAGAGGCGGATGTTTACCTGCAGGTGCTGGAGTCGATCACTGCGGAGGAGATGAAGGATTTTCACGCGGATATGTGGGACGAGCGTAACAGCACGGTGGTGATAGCGGTGCCTGAGGCGGATTTTGCTTCTGCACCTGATGAGAATGAGGTGCTTGAGTTGCTGAAAGCGGCGAAGCTGGAGAAGCTGGAGCCTTTTGTAGAAACGGATATGACGAAGCCTTTGTTTGAGGTGCAGTCGTACGGAAAGCCGGGAACGGTGAAGAAGAGGGTTTCGTTGAGTGAGCTGCCGGTGTATAAGTACACGTTGTCGAACGGTGCTGAGGTGGTATTTTTCAACGATTCGACGAAGAGTGGTGAGATTCTTTTCGAAGCGGTGAGCCGGGGCGGTAAGAGTCTGTTGACTGCGGATCAGGCGGAAATGGCTGATCTGGCGTGTATGTTATATAATGAGGGTCCGGTGGGGAACTATTCGTACAATCAATTCCAGCGTTATATGTCGAAGTCTCCGATGCGCATGAGTATATCGGTGGCTAACGAGACGGAGGGAGTGAAAGGTTCGGTGGCTACGGCGTCGTTCGAGCAGCTGATGCAGCGTATGTATATGTTGTTTCACCATCTGGAGTTGCCGGCAGAGAAATATCAGGAGTTGCTGAACGGGAAGAAGGATCGCTATCTGGCGTTGCAGGGTACGAACGAGAGCCGTTATGAGGCATTTATCGGTGCGAGTCTGGCAGGTCGGACACCGGATGCGGCGCTTGGTGAGGTTTCGCTGGGGCAACTGGAAGGTTTGCTGAAAGCGCGTTTTGCATCGCCTTCGGACTTTACGTTCTATTTTACGGGTGCTTTGCAGGAGGTGGACTTCGAGCGACTGACGGCACAGTATCTGGGTGGCGGAAAGAAGATGAAGCGCGAGAAGTTTGGGAAGAGATATGAGACGCGTTTGCAGGGCGATCATGCGTTTGTTTTCAGAAAAGGTTCGGATGAGCGGGCGGTGGTTCAGTATATGATCGGGGCACCGTATGAGATGAATATGGATAACATGTCGTTGTTGCAGGCGATGAATCCGATGATCAGCAAGCGTCTGTCGAAAAAAATACGTGAGGAGTTGCATTTGGTGTACGATATTCGTTCGGAGCTGAAGCTGAAGTCGACTCCGGAACCTCGTGCTGACTTTGTGGTGTCGTTTAACTGTAATCCGGAAGATGTAATGCGGATTGCGGGAGAGATACGTAAGGTGTTCGAGGAGTTTGCGGCACAGGGTCCGGAGGAGCTGGAGCTGAATGGTATCCGCACTCAGATGTTGAGTTCGAAGAGAAGATTTGAAACAGACAACGGGTTCCGTCTGGGATGTATCCGCAGTCATGATCAGAGTTTGAATAACGATTATGCGAAACAGATCAATAATATTGCTTTTATCGGTGCGATGAGCGGGGAGGAGATTCGCCGGATGCTCACGGAATTGCTCGGTAGTAAAGCGGTGATGCACACGGTATTTTCGCTTGAAGCGGAGAAATAGTCGGTGTAAGCCATAAAAAAAGCGTCTTTTGTAAATCACTTACAAAAGACGCTTTTTTTTATTTCTTCTCTGAACTGTGTTTCTCGTGGTGGTGTTCTTCTCCCGAGAGGACTGGCAGACAGATGTGATATTTCACGGAGAGGATGCGGGTGACCATTACACCGATTGCGGCAGCCGTCTGGGTGAAGGTGGTATCGAATCCGAGATGATCAAACAGGGCGTAGACGACTCCTCCGAGTACGCAGGCCATGGCGTAGATCTCTTTGCGGAAAACGAGGGGCTCAACATTGATGAGGATATCGCGGATGACTCCTCCGGCGGCTCCCGTGGCTGTTCCCATAAGTACGGCTACCCAGTAGGGGAATCCGAAGCTCAGTGTTTTTTCGAATCCTACGACCACGAACAAGGCAAGACCGATGGTGTCGAAAATGAAAAAGGTGTTGCTGAGCCGGATCAGATACTTACTGAAAAGGATGACGAACAAAAGAGCTATCCCGGTCCAGATAATGTAGGACGGCTGGATCATCCAAAAGGGAGTGGCATCTAAAAGTAAATCACGGATTGTACCTCCGCCGATGGCTGTAACGAGCCCAACGACATAGGCTCCAAACCAGTCAAAACGTTTCATTGAGGCTAAGCGGATACCACTGATTGCGAACGCGAAAGTACCCAGGTAGTCCAGTAACGTAACAAAACTTATCATCTTATTTCTTCTTTTTTGCGGCAAAGATAGTAAAATGATTATTTTTGCGCGGTACTTTATTATTTTTATCTATGAAAAAGTTAATAAACATCATACTTTTATTGTTATTACTTATGGAATCAACAAGTTGTGAAGCAAAGAAAGGATCAATCGTACTTATCGAAACTGATCTGGGAGAGATTAAAGTAAAGTTATATGACGAAACTCCGAAGCATAAGGAGAACTTTGTGAAGTTGGTCAACGAAGGGTATTACGACGGACAGTCGTTTCACCGGATCATCAAAGACTTTATGGTTCAGGGCGGCGATCCTTACTCAAAAGATTCGACAAAGAAGAATCAGGTGGGTACGGGCGGACCGGAGTATACGATCCCTGCAGAATTTGTTTATCCAAAGTATTTCCACAAAAGAGGTGCTTTGTCGGCAGCTCGTCAGGGAGATGAGGTGAATCCGGAGAAAGAGTCGAGCGGATCGCAGTTTTACATTGTTTG
>JBOFXU010000434.1:0-5639 GCA_051654305.1 Bacteroidales bacterium
TGAACCCCTCATAATAAAAACGAAATATTCTAACAGCAATATTTGATTTCATACGTAATTTATATTAATACCACAAAACTATAATTATTTCATTAGAAAAAATCATTTCATTCAAATAATATATTTTCATTTGTAATAATTACAGCCCACAAACCCTCCCGAAAGAAATCCTTGTCTCTTATTTTATATCAGATAAACATTATTTGGTATAAAAATGTTTATCTGAAAATTATTTCTTAAAATAGAATGACAGATCATGCTGATACAAACTATTTTTTGTTATTTTACGTTCCAAATATAAATACAAATTACTATGGGATGCTTTGGGAATTTAATCTGGGTGATATTCGGAGGCTTTGCAATAGCCATTGAATATTTTGTTGCCGGTTTTTTTATGTGTTGTACTATTGTGGGGATACCCTTCGGCTTTCAAGCGTTTAAATTAGGGATCATGGCTCTTCTTCCCTTCGGACAGGAAGCTAATCGAAGTGAGGATGCAGCAGGATGTTTATCTATCGCGATGAATATTATCTGGATTCTTATTGGTGGATTCTGGATTGCACTGACTCACCTTTTGTTTGGAGTGCTATTTTGTATTACAATTATAGGTATTCCATTCGGACTTCAACACTTCAAATTAATGAAGCTGGCGTTCTCTCCATTTGGTCGTACAATTACACCTTCAAAATAGACAAAAGAAAGCAAATAACGCCCCAAATGTTACAAATATGTTACAGGGGCGTTACAAACCTGTCAAATTTCTATTCCTCTGAAAAAAAACACGTTATTAAATTTGGAAGAAGCAACTAAACCTACTACCTTTGTATCGAATTCAAGGAGGAATTGGTTCTCCTGATCAGAATTCAAGACGTTCATTGAAAATTTGTAAGGTCAGATAAACTTAATCGAGCATTCGTGCTCAAATTCATTTTACTATAAAATTAAAAAATATGAATACTATAAAAGGTTTATTGATCCGTAATTTAGCTTACTTTGGTTTTATCTATTATCCAAACATGAAGCGTTCTATGTTTAAATCAGAAAAAGATGGCAAAGCATTCGTTGCTATTGTTGATCTAAATGACGAAAACAAATGTACTGTTATTATTGATTGCGACGATTTCCGAATTAACAAAACATTCGACGTTGTAAACTCAACCGATCTTGAAGCAGTTATTGACTGCGCTATTTCAGCTTCAAAAGTAAATGAATCAGCTAAATTTGCAGCTTAATTCGTTTGTCTTAAAGAGGCGCCCACAAATTAAATAAATATATCCATCTGATCCTTGCTTAAATTTTCAATTGTTCGATCGTGTAAACCCGTTGATTTCTCTTCTGAGAAGTTCACGGTTTTTTTTTGCCCTTTTTTCTCCTGATTGCCTTTAAAAGGTATCCTTTTCATCTTCCATTTATGTGATCTCCCCAACTTTCTTTTGACACATTTTCGAAAAATATAGACAAGTAAATTCAAAACTTTCTTTATGTTTGTAATCGATATGAGACAAACACAGAGAACACACCCCATCGTCATACGCTTTCGTCGCTGGTCACGAAAAAGTTATGCCATATTTTGCGGCTTAGGGAAACAGATTTCCATAGGTCGTCTGAGTTGTGGTATAGCGGACCTTGCACTTAGCAAAAACCAACGACTGGCGGGCAAAACGGACCTGCTGTCCACCTCATCTTATCCAAACCCACACGAGTTTTCGGATTCAGATCACGAAGAGCATCTTGTTCTTACCCTGTTGTCTGATGTATGTATGGCAGAGAATTTACCAGCTGTAAGTTCTTTCGCATCGTCATATCTAAATTATAATAAAATAAACACGAACATATACAAAGCGTATATCCGGTTAATCCACTCACGATTAACCGGATATACGCTTTTTTCATTCTTACTATGATGGATCTACAATTCGACAGAAAACATATCTGGCATCCTTATACATCGATGACCACCCCCCTTCCCGTCTACCCTGTAAAAAGAGCAAAAGGTGTAGAGATAGAGCTTGAAGACGGAAGTAAACTGATTGACGGAATGTCATCGTGGTGGTGTGCCGTGCACGGCTACAACCATGAGTCGATCAACGAAGCGATAAAAAAACAACTGGACCAGATGTCACACATGATGTTTGGAGGGATCACACACGAGCCTGCTATTGAACTCGGAAAAGTGCTATTATCCGTGCTCCCTTCCGGACTTGACCGCATATTCTTTGCCGATTCAGGTTCAGTTTCTGTAGAAGTGTCCCTGAAAATGGCTGTACAATATGCTTTCTCAAAGGGTAACACCCGGAAAAATAATATTATGACCGTACGTTCCGGGTATCACGGTGACACCTGGAATGCTATGTCGGTCTGTGATCCGGAAACGGGCATGCATAACATCTTCGGGACAGCTCTTCCGAAACGTATATTTATTGCCCCTCCCCGAACCCCCTTTGGCGAAGAACTTTGCCCGGAGGATCTCAATGAGCTCGAAAAGGCTTTTGCTTGCTATCACCAGGAAGTGGCAGCCTTCATTATTGAACCGATTGTGCAGGGAGCCGGAGGAATGCATTTTTACGGTGCCGCATACCTGAACAAGCTGCGACAACTCTGCGATCAGTACGATGTCTTACTTATTTTTGATGAGATTGCAACCGGATTCGGACGTACCGGAAAACTTTTTGCGACAGAACATACAGATATTACCCCCGATATCATGTGTATCGGCAAAGCACTCACCGGAGGGTATATGACTCTGGCTGCTACGATCGCTACAGAAGAAGTAGCTACAACGATTTCAAGAGGGATTCCCGGCTGCTTTATGCATGGTCCGACCTTTATGGGCAATCCGCTTGCTTGTACTGCTGCTCTTGCTTCAACGCGTCTGCTCCTCTCCTACAACTGGAAAGCTAAAGTTACAGCTATTGAGAAGCAACTAACCGAAGAACTTGCACCAGCCAGAACTTTAGCGCAGGTAAAAGACGTGCGCATCCTCGGAGCCATCGGGGTCATTGAAATGAAAGATCCTGTAAATATGGCCGTGATCCAGGAGCAGTTTGTAAAAGAAGGAATCTGGGTACGCCCTTTCGGCAGACTCGTTTATATCATGCCTCCGTTTATTATCACGCCTGAAGAGTTAAGCCGACTAACTTCGGGACTAATTAAGATCGTTCGTCAAACCAATGCAACAACCCGATGAATCAACTCGATAAAATAAAACAGAGCGGACAATACCGTACACTTCGAGTGAACGAACAAGAAGGAGCTTTTATCTTCCCTGCAGAAAATGAGAAGCTACTCAATCTCTCTTCCAACGATTACCTGGGGCTGGCTTCAAATTTGGAGTTACAGGAAGAGTTCTATCAGCAAGTAGCCGCTCAATCGAACGCTTTACGTCTGTCCGCATCTTCTTCTCGTTTGCTAACGGGTAATTTTTCGATATACGAAAAAGTTGAACAGCTGCTTCAAACCCTGTACAAAAGAGAGGGAGCGCTGATATTTAACAGTGGATACCACGCCAACACGGGCATACTTCCTGCACTATCAGGGAGTTCAGATCTTATTCTGGCTGATAAACTCGTACATGCGAGTATTATCGATGGGATGAAGCTTTCATCCGCTGACTCTTTTCGCTTTCGCCATAACGATCTGACACATTTGCGTAAACTGATCGAGGAGAAACAGAGTCGCTACGAACGTATTTTTATCGTTACTGAATCACTTTTCAGCATGGACGGTGATGAAGCCGATCTTCCTGCCTTGGTTGCCCTAAAAAAGGAATTTCCTCAGATTTTGCTTTATATAGATGAAGCTCACGCTGTAGGAGTACGAGGGCAAAGTGGATTAGGACTATGTGAAGAGTGCAACCAGATTGCAGAGATCGATTTTATTGTAGGAACTTTTGGCAAAGCTCTTGCCGGTGTAGGAGCCTATGTTATCTGTAGCAATGAACACAAAGAGCTTCTTATCAACACGATGCGCACCTTGATCTTCACTACGGGCTTACCCCCTGTAAATCTGTATTGGAGCTATTTTATACTCAAACGACTGAGCAGCTTTCAGAAAGAACGCAGCCAACTACGTATGATCATCTCTCTTCTTAAACAGGATACAAGTTTCAACTCGTGTATAAGTAAGAGTCAAATCATGCCGCTGATGGTCGGCGACAGCGAGGAGGCTGTGCTACTCTCTCAACAGTTACAAAAAGAGGGATTCTTCGCACTGCCTGTTCGTCCGCCTACTGTACCTCAAGGAACAGCACGCATTCGGCTTTCGTTACGTGCAGATCTACCTGTGAGTGAAGTTGAACGATTTCTTTCTACGATCAAAAACATCAGACAATGAAACACTATATATTCCGGTCAGAAAACGCCCGTTCACTCCATGTTATTTTTGCCGGATGGGGAATGGATGAGCAAATTTTCACCCCGATGGCAAATAATCAGGAGGATCTTCTGATTTGTTACGACTACACAGAGATGAGTTTTGATACCGATCTGTTAAACGGATACGAAACAATTCGTCTGACTGCCTGGTCAATGGGGGTTTGGGCTGCTGCCACCACATTCGGGAACCAAAATATTCCGTTCGTAAAACGAACCGCAATAAACGGCACTCACACTCCGGTAGATGATCATCGTGGAATCCCGGTTGCTATCTTTGAAGGAACACTTCACACACTCAATGAGCGAAATCTGGAGCGTTTTATTCGTCGCATGTGTAATTCAGACAAAGACCTCATTTCGGATTTTTATGCACATCATCCTAAGCGAGATCTTGAATCGTTGCGTGAGGAACTCAACGCTATCGGAAGTCTTGCAAAAGCACAGACACCTGTTTTTCATTGGGACGAAGTAATCCTGGGCGAACAGGATCTGATTTTTCCGTTTGAAAACCAAAAAAATGCCTGGATGGATAACGGGAGTACGAAGTCTATGCCCATTGCTCACTATGCCGATTTCGGTTCAATACTCAAACAACTATGAATAAGACCCTTTTGATGGAACGGTTTCGTAAAGCTGCGACAAGCTACGAAACAGAGGCTGTGACTCAACGGGAGATTGCAGACAAACTATGGTCAATGACAGATAGCGTCATTGACCATAGTTCTTGCGACTCTATTCTTGAGATTGGCTGTGGCACAGGGTTTCTGACGCGGAACTACATCGAAGCTCTGGGGAAAGAAGTCGTGCTTAACGATATCTATGATATTTCAGAAAATTTCAGAGCTCCAGCAAAAGCCCGATTCATGATTGGAGATGCTGAACAACTCGAGTGGAGTAATACTTTTGATCTTATTCTCTCAGCATCTTCCATTCAGTGGTTTAATGATCTTGACGCATTTTTTGCTAAATGCGAAACTGCGCTGAACCCCGGAGGAACGATTTCGCTTTCTACTTTTGGCCCTAAAAATTTCATAGAAATCCGCGAAGCTGGAGGGAAGTGTTTGCACTATCCGGATCTGCAAGAGATCACTGAGCGTTTCAAAACGCACTTTGAACTAATTTGTGTAAAAGAAGCTACCATTACGACCCTATTTCCCGACGTAAGAAGCATCCTTCGTCATATCAGAGATACAGGAGTGATGGGCGGATTAGGCACAAGCACATCTCTTCAGGAGGTCTTAGCCTTCGAGAATCGCTTTCGTTCAT